>JACRGJ010000034.1 GCA_016212425.1 Micrococcales bacterium
GACTACATCCGGGCCGAGTTCGTCTACGCCGCCACGCACGAGGGTGCCCTGCACCTCGAGGACGTGCTCGCCCGCCGGACGCGCATCTCCATCGAGGCGTGGGACCGCGGCGTCAGCGCGGCCCCCGTGGCCGCGGAGCTGATGGGCGCCGAGCTCGGCTGGAGCGAGGAGCGCAAGCAGGAGGAGGTCGACAACTACCTCCGCCGCGTCGCCGCCGAGCGCGCCAGCCAGCTCGAGCCGGACGACGCCTCCGCCGACCGCGTGCGCCTCGAAGCGCCCGACATCTCCACGATCGCCGCCCTCCCGAGCGCCGCCGACGCCCCGGTGCGCACCGCGCCCGCCTCCGCATCCGTCTCCGCGTCGAAGCGCGCCCCTCGCCCGCGCGCCACGCGGGCCTAGCCCCTCGAGGGGCCACAACACGCCGTAACGCCTCCCCGCGTAGCGGCGTGTTGGGGCCTCTCAGCGGGAATGCCGCGGGCGGGGTACGCCTCCGGCGAAGGGACTCCAGCGGTCGGGAGGGGCCTCGGTAGAATGGAGCCCATCCCATCAACAAGGAGCCCCATGGTCGACGTTCGTCGGGTCAAGCTTCCGGGCGTGGGCGTCCTCCACACCTTCGTCACGGATGACGGCGGCAAAGTCGGCGTGATCACCCACCGCTCCGGTCACAGCGACCTCATCACCTTCTCCGACTCGGACGACGGGCACGACGCCGCGAAGGTCTCGTTGCGCCTGGACGAGGACGAGGCCCACACTCTCGCGGAGCTGCTCGGCGGCACCCGGATCACCGAGTCGCTGAGCGCCCTCGAGCAGTTGCCCGGTCTCTCCATCGACTGGTTCTCCGTGGACTACGAGGACCACATCGCCGGGCAGCAGCTCGGCAGTCTCGCCGCCACCGGACTGATCGGCATCACCGTCGTCGCCGTCGTGCGCGGCGACTCCGCGAACCCCGCTCCCGCTGACGACTTCCGCGTCTTCCCCGGCGACACCCTCGTGGTCGCCGGCAGCCCGGAGAAGGTGGCGAAGGCGTTCACGTTCTACCGCACGGGGGAGCTCCATCGCGCCGCCGCCGACAGCGTGGCAGGCTCGCCGCCGGGAGCCTGATCCATGGCCGATGGCGGCGGAGAGCTCCTCACCCTCGGTGTCCTGTTCCTGATCGCCTACGTGCTGGGCAGGCTCGGCAAGCGCATCGGCCTCCCCGCCATCCCGGTCTACATGATCGTGGGGCTCCTCGCGAGCCCGTACTCCCGGTTCTTCCCGCTCAGCTTCGCCGCGGCCGACGTCGAACTCGTCGCGACCTTCGGCCTCATCCTGCTGCTGTTCAACCTCGGGCTGGAGTTCGACCAGGAGGCGTTCCTCGAGAACGCGGGGCGGCTGGTGCTCGCCGGGGTCATCCGCATCGGCGCCAACATGGCCGCGGGGCTCGCGCTCGGGTTCTGGATGGGGTGGGGGACCCGGGAGGCGCTGATCATCGCCGGGATGACGGCGACCTCGTCGAGCGCGATCATCACCAAGCTGCTCATCGAGCTGCGCCGGCTCGCCAACCCCGAGACGCCGATGATCCTCGGGATCGCCGTGCTCGAGGACATCTTCGTCGCGGTCTACCTCGCGATCGTCTCCGTCGTGCTGAGCGGGGAGACGGACCCCGGTCCGATCGCCCTCCGGCTCGCCATCTCGTTCGGCTTCATGGTGGCGATGTTCGCCGTCGCGCGCTGGGGCGGCCGCGTGGTCTCGCGGCTGGTGCAGACTCGCGACGACGAGCTCTTCACGATCCTGTTCTTCGGACTCGCGGTCGCGTTCGGCGGCATCGGCGAGCTGATCGGCGTCTCGGATGCGATCGGCGCCTTCCTGATCGGGCTGGTGCTCGGCGCCACCCGGTTCCGGGAGCGCATCGAGTCGATCGCGCTGCCGCTGCGTGACGTCTTCGCCGCGTTCTTCTTCCTCAACTTCGGGTTGGCGCTGAACGTCGCCGACTTCGGCGGTGTGCTCCTCCCGGTGGGTGTTGCCGTGCTGATGACCCTGATCATCAACACGGCGAGCGGGATGGTGATCGGCCGGCTCAACCGCCTCACCCCCGCGCAGTCGGTCAATGCGAGCATGATCCTGCAGAACCGCGGCGAGTTCGCCCTGATCCTCGCGACGCTCGCGATCGCGGCGGGCCTGGACTCCCGGCTGACCGCGTTCGCCGGCCTGTACGTGCTCTCGATGGCCATCATCGGCCCGGTGCTCACGCTCAACTCGGAGCGGATCGGGCACGCCGTGCTCGGGCGGCCGCGCCGGGCGGCGATCCGGGAGGACGCGGGCCGGGAACTCGAGCTGGCGCTGGCCGAGGCCGTCATGTCCGGCCAGGCACCGAGCGTCCCGCCGGACGAGGAGCCCGACCTGCTCGACGAGCCCGCGCTCGTCGACGACGACGAACGCTCCCACCAGATGACGGATGCCGAGGCGCTGCGCCGCGTGCAGCAGGCGATGCAGCAGAGCGATTCGGACGATGTGCAGTCCGATGCCGTAACGTCCGACGGCGTGCATCTCGACTCCCGACCGCGAGGGGCGGCGCGTGAGCGCGACCCCGAGTACTGAGCGTGCGCCGTCGAGCTTCTCGTCCATCGCCCGTCGGCCGCGGTGGATCGGAGCGCTGATCCTCGCCCTGGCGGTGGCGGCCGGATTCGCTGCCCTGGGGCAGTGGCAGATCGGACGCGCCGTCGAGAACGCCGTGACCTCCGGTCCCGACACCGAGCGCGCGATCCCGCTGGATCGCCTCGACCGGCCGCAGACCGGCGTCTCGAACGCCGAAGCCGGCCGCGTCGCCACGGTCACGGGGCGCTTCATCGCGGGAGACGCCGCGCTCGTCTCCGACCGGTACCGCATCGGGGTGCGCGACGGTCTCGGCGGAGCGACCGGATGGTGGACCGTCGGCCGCCTGCGGACCTCCGACGGCGCCTCCCTGGTGGTGGCACTGGGGTGGGCGCCGACCCGCGCGGACGCCGCCGCTGCGGCGCGGGAGCTGCCGACGGGGGAAATGCGCCTACGCGGCCGCTATACGGTCTCGGAAACCCCCGACACGGACGATCCGGAGCAGGGGAAGCGGACCGTCGTCTCCGTTGCGGCGTTGCTCAACCAGTGGCCGGATCCGGGGGCGTACTACGGCGGCTACCTCATCTCCGACCGCGGTCTGGCCGGCCTGGAGCGCATCGTCGCCCCGCCGCCCTCCCAGGAGACCCAGCTCGGCCTGCTGAACCTCTTCTACGCGCTGGAGTGGGCGATCTTCGCCGGCTTCGCGCTCTACCTCTGGTACCGGCTCGTGAAAGACGAGCTCGAGAAGGAGGCGGAGACCACCTCCGAGCCGGTCCTCGCGTCGGCCGGCTCGTAGAATCGGAGCATGCCCCTCGGCCCTCGGCCCGCTGACATCCCCCGACTGCGCACGGCCGTGAAGGCCTACAAGGTCTCCTCGATGATCACCGGCACGTTCCTGCTCCTGCTGTGCCTGATGATGGTGTTCCGCTACGGCTTCGGGGTCGACATCGAGCTCGGCGGGCCCTTCGGGTTCCTCGCGCTGGTGCCGAAGGAGCAGATCACCGCCATCAACCTGTCGCTCGTGATCCTCACCGTGCACGGCTGGTTCTACGTGCTCTACGTGGCGCTCGACTTCATCATGTGGCGCCTCTCGCGCTTCAGCTTCGGCCGGTTCCTGTTCATCGCTCTGGGGGGCATCATCCCGCTGCTGTCGTTCTTCCTCGAGAGCCGCGTCCCGCGCCAGGTGGAGGGCATCATCCAGCGCACGGATGCGGCAGCCGCGGCGGGCATCGAGGTCGCGGCGTGAGCGTGACCGTCGCGCCCGACGCACGTCCGGTGCTGGTCGTCGACTTCGGCGCGCAGTACGCGCAGCTCATCGCCCGCCGCGTTCGGGAGGCGAGCGTCTACAGCGAGATCGTGCCGCACACGATCACCGCCGCGGAGATCCGTGCGCGTAACCCCGCCGGGCTGATCCTCTCCGGCGGCCCGGCGAGCGTCTACTCCGACGGCGCCCCGGCCTTCGACGCCGCCGTCTGGGACCTCGGGGTGCCGACCCTCGGCATCTGCTACGGCTTCCAGGTGATGGCCCAGCAGCTCGGCGGCGAGGTCGCCCACACCGGTCACCGGGAGTACGGCTCGACCCGGGTGCGGCTCACCGAGACCGCGGGCATCTTCGACGGTCAGCCGGAAGAGCAGGTCGCCTGGATGAGCCACGGCGACACCGTCCAGCGCGCCCCCGAGGGATTCCGGGTCACCGCGACCACCGCCGGCATCCCCGTCGCGGCCTTCGCCGACGACGAGCGCCGCCTGTACGGCGTGCAGTGGCACCCGGAGGTCAAGCACTCCGAGCAGGGCCAGCGCGTGCTCGAGGCGTTCCTCCACACCGCTGCGGGCATCCCCGCCGACTGGAACAGCGGTTCGGTCATCGCCGAGCAGGTGGAGCGGATCCGTGCGCAGGTCGGGTCGGCGCGGGTGATCTGCGGGCTCTCCGGCGGCGTCGACTCGGCCGTCGCCGCGGCCCTCGTGCACGAGGCGGTCGGCGACCAGCTGGTGTGCATCTTCGTCGATCATGGGCTCCTCCGGCAGGGCGAGCGCGAGCAGGTCGAACGCGACTACGTCGCCGCCACCGGCGTGCGGCTCGTGACGGTCCACGCCGCCGATCAGTTCCTCGACGCGCTCGCGGGAGTCTCGGACCCCGAGCAGAAGCGCAAGATCATCGGCCGCGAGTTCATCCGCAGCTTCGAGACCGCGGCTGCGGACCTCGTGCTCGAAGCGCAGGAGGAGGGCGGTGAACCGGTCCGCTTCCTCGTGCAGGGCACCCTCTACCCCGATGTCGTCGAATCCGGCGGCGGCACCGGCACCGCGAACATCAAGAGCCACCACAACGTCGGCGGCCTGCCCGAGGATCTCGCCTTCGAGCTGGTCGAACCGCTGCGCACCCTGTTCAAGGACGAGGTGCGCGCGATCGGCCGTGAACTCGGCCTGCCCGAGGCGATCGTGGGGCGTCAGCCGTTCCCCGGGCCGGGGCTCGGCATCCGCATCGTCGGCGAGGTCACCTTCGAGCGGCTCGAGCTGCTGCGGCAGGCGGATGCGATCGTGCGGCAGGAGCTGACCGCGGCCGGCCTCGATCAGGAGATCTGGCAGTGCCCGGTGGTACTGCTCGCGGATGTCCGTTCCGTCGGGGTGCAGGGCGACGGTCGCAGCTACGGGCATCCGATCGTGCTGCGTCCGGTCAGCTCCGAGGACGCGATGACCGCGGACTGGACCCGGCTGCCGTATGACCTGCTGGCGCGGGTGTCCAACCGCATCACGAACGAGGTGGCCGGGGTGAACCGGGTGGTGCTCGACGTCACCTCGAAGCCGCCGGGCACCATCGAGTGGGAGTGACGCGCGCCGGGCACTCGGATCGCCCCTTCCACGTCGCCATCCCCTCTCGGCTCTCGAGGAAAAGGCGAGAGAGCTCGTGGACGCGCGGAACGCCGGCCACCCCAGAGGGTGACCGGCGCCCCGAGGATGGGTCAGCGAACGGTGAAAGTGAGCGTCACCTTCTTGCCGGTCTGCGATCCAGTGAGGACGATCCGGTAGTCGCCGGACTTCGACGGCGCCACCAGGTCGATCTGCGCCGCGCCGCCGATGAGGTCGGTCGTCGGGATAGGGTTCTGGCCCTGCACGGTTCCGGTCAGCTGGCGGTCGCCGCCGAAGCCGGTCGCGTACACGGAGAACCGCTCCCCGGCGCGCAGACGTCCACCGGGCGACTCCAGGCGCGCACCCTCGCTGAACCGCGAGAGGTTGCGGTCCAGGCGCAGCGAGTCGCTGATCGTGAAGAAGTTGTCGGTCTGATCCGTCAGTCCGACGACGTTGGCCGCGCCCGGGCCGAACGCGGCGATCCGCACCTGCGACCCGGTGTGCTGCTGCGACGAGCCCGGCTTGTTGGTGTTGTACGACACCGTCATGGGCGAGCCGTCGTTCGTGAGGAGCGTGTAGTTGAGGCCCGGGGTGGGGTTGTCGACGATCTGGCTCGTGTGGGCGTGATCTGCAGTCGTGATGACCAGGGTGTTGCCGTCCTTCTTCGCGAAGTCCAGTGCGGTCTTCACGGCCTCGTCGAGATCGACGGTCTCACCGATCTGCCCGCAGGGGTCGGCCCCGTGGTCCTGCTTGTCGATGGACGCGCCCTCGACCTGCAGGAAGAAGCCCTTCTTGCCACCGGTGTTGAGCAGGCTGATGGACTTCTTGGTGAGCGAGGCCAGCGAGAGACGCTGGTCGAGCCGGGCCGGGTTGGCGGTGCAGGTCGCCGGAGTTGCGTTGGTGGTGCCCACCGGGTTCTGCGGCAGCGGGGCGTACCGCGTCGGGAAGTTTCCGGGCGTGAACAGCCCGAGCACCGGACGATTCGCGTCGGCCGACTTCACCTTGTCGAGACCGTCGGCATCCTGCACCACCTGGAAGCCGCGGTCGGCAGCCTGCGTGAACAGGGTGTCGCCCTGCCACCTGCCGGCCTTCGCGGTCTGCGTGAAGCTCGCGGAGCCACCGCCGAGGGTCACATCGGCGCGGGTGTTCAGCAGCTGCTCGCTGATCGAGCCGCGACCGCCGTTCTCGAGCGCGTCCGTGGGGCAGGTGGACATCGTGTCGGGTCCGTAGCAGCTGCGGCTGGTGACGTGAGCCGCCTGCACGGCGGGTGTGGCGTCCTGGATCTCGGCCGTCGACACGTTGCCGGTCTTCAGGCCGTTCGCCCGGGCGATCTCGGTCAAGTTGTCGCGGGCAGCGCCGCGGATGTCGACGCCGATCGCCCCGTCGTAGGACTTGGTCCCGGTGGCCCACCCGGTGCCCGTCGCCGCCGAGTCGGGGGTGTAGTCCGGCTTGCCGGCGTAAGGGGTGCCCGCCTTGTAGAGGGAGAAGGTCGTGTACTGACCGGTCAGGGGGAGGGCGTCGATGCCCGGGAGCCGGCTGTCGGCACCGTACGCGTAGTTGCGGGCGACGGTGATCTCGGAATCGCCCATGCCATCGCCGATGAGCAGGATGACGTTCTTCGCGGCACCGGTCTGGATGGCCTGGCGCACGCTCTGCACCTTGCTGTCGTCGTTGCGACGGGCGCCGCCGGTCTGGTCGAGTCCGCCGGAGGCCGCGAGAGCGGCTCCCGGGAGGGCGACCGCGGCGAGAGCCGCGGCGCCGATGATGAGGGGGAGCGCGCGTCGGCGCGGGAGGGGTGCCATGAGAGTCTCCGGTCAGGATGGGGGAGGGTGACGCGGGGAGCCGCGCCGTGTCCACTCCACCGATCCGGGGTGACCGCCGGGTGAACGCAAGAGGGCCGGACGGCTAACCCGTCCGGCCCTCCTGGTGCGCGACACCGGCTATCGCCGCCCGGTGAGCAGAGCCAGGAGGCGGAGGATCTCGAGGTACAGCCAGACCACGGTCACCAGGATCCCGAAGGCACCGATCCAGCCGTACACCCGGGGAGCGCCGTTGCGGACACCCTGCTGGATCGAGTCGAAGTCGAGCACGAGGGAGTAGGCGGCCAGGAGGATCACGAGGATGCCGAGCGGAACGCCGATCGGGATGCCCGTGTTGCCGATCTCCATGCTGCGGACCCCGAAGTAGCCGGTGGTCACCACGCCGGTGGCCATGAGCAGCAGGTTGACGAGGGAGAACGCCAGGTAGCCGACCATGATGACCAGGAAGATCCTGGTGGCCCGCCGCGAGGCGCGCACCTTGCCGCTGGCGAACAGGGCGAGGGTGGCGCCCACCACGGCGAGGGTGCCGAGAACCGCCATCGGGACGATGCCGCCGCCGAACGCATCCGCATAGAACTGCGAGACGCCGCCGACGAACAGGCCCTCGGTCGCGGCGTAGGCCACGACGAGCGCCGGCGAGGGCGTCCGCTTGAAGATGATGATCAACGCCAGCACGAATGCGACGATGCCGCCCACGATCCACAGCAGGGGGACGAACCATCCGACGGCCGCGGTCGCGACGAGGATGCCGAAGCAGAGCACGGTCTTGACGATCGTGTCCTCGTAGGTCATCCGCCCCATCTGGTCGGGGGTGGCGGAGGGGAGATCGAGGTGTTGCTGGAGTTCCCCGGGCGTCGGGACGGGCGGGACGGAGCGCGAGGACGAGAATGCCGGATTCCGCGCGAAGGCGGGATTCGAGTTGGCCATGCGTCATTTTAGGCCGATCGTGCCGTGACCTGCCTGGAAGCGCGTCGTACCGCGATCCCGCGCGCGAGCGCGGCCGCCACGGCCAGTGCCGCCGCCTCCACGCCGAGCGCGGCGAGCATGTCGCCATACCCGGTCACGAGCTCGGCCACGACCAGCGCGACCGCGACCACGAGCCCGGTGGTCAGCCAGGCCAGCGCCGGGCGGTGCCGCACCAGCATCCACGCCAGGTACGGGAGCACCAGCACCAGCACGAAGCGCGGTCCCGCCAGCAGCAGCCAGCCCGCGAGGGTGGCCGGGACGGCGACGGCGATGCGCCGCCAGCCGTCGGACGGGATGATCGCCCACCCCACGATGCAGGCGATCGTCCCGGCGAGCAGGATCAGCAGTTGGAAGGTGTCGGCACCCGCGAGGGCGATCGTGCCGCCCACGACCAGGAGGAGGCCCCAGGTCGTCCGATCGCGGTATCGGCCCCAGCGCAGGGGCAGCCGCGAGGTGGGCTCGACGAAGGCGGCCACGTCAGCCTCGGCGCACCAGGATGACGACGACCGCGATCGCCAGGAGGGTCCAGCCCGCGCCGAGCACGGTCGCGACGAGGGCGGCACGGCGGCCGCGCTCGCCGCTGGCTCGCAGCTGCGCGAGGGCGACGGGTCCCAGCACGGCGGCCAGAGGCGACGCGAGCGCACCGAGCACGAGCGCGAGAACGGCGACCGGATTGACCGGTGCCCGCGAAGCAGCGGCGTTCGCGTGGGCTCGGGCCGGCAGCGGCACCGCGGTCCCGCAGCGGATGCAGAAGCGCCAGGCCGAGCCGAGTTCGGAGGCGCACTCGGTGCAGACGGCCATTTGCGCGTCAGATTATCGCGGGGGGTGCGGCTATCGTGGCGCCGTGCCGGGGAGCGGGAACCAGGGCGTGGTCGGCACGCCGCTGGTCATCGCCCACCGTGGGGCGAGCGGATACCGGCCCGAGCACACGGCCTCCGCGTACCGCCTCGCCCTCGCCCTCGGGGCGGATGCGGTGGAGCCGGACCTCGTCGCCAGCCGCGACGGCGTGTTGGTCATCCGTCACGAGAACGAGATCTCCGGCACGACCGATGTGGCCGCGCATCCGGAGTTCGCCGCCCGCCGCACGACCCGGGAGGTGGACGGCCGGGCGGTGACCGGCTGGTTCACCGAGGACTTCACCTGGGCCGAGCTCGCGACGCTCCGTGCGCGGGAGCGGTTGCCCGCGCTGCGCCAGCACTCGACGCGCTTCGACGGGATCGAGCGGATGCTGCGCCTGGAGGACCTGCTGCAGCTCCTCGAGGCGCACGCCGAGTCGACCGGGCGATACGTCGGCCTCGTCGCGGAGGTGAAGCACGCGACGCACTTCGCGGCGGCGGGGCTGCCGCTGGACGAGCTCGTCGCCGCGGCCGTCGCGGCGGTGCCTGCGGAGGCGCTCGTGGTGGAGAGCTTCGAGCGGACGGTGCTCGACCGCATCCGGGACCGCGGCGCTGCCGGGCGGCGGGTGTACCTGCTCGAGGACGAGGGCGCGCCACCCGACCTCGTCGCGCGGCACGGATCCGCGGCGGCGAGCTACGCGGCGCAGCTCGCCCCGGACGCCCTCCCGGTGCTGGCCGGGGACCTCGACGGGATCAGCGTGCCGAAGTCGCTCGTGCTCGAGTCCCGGCACGGGGTCCGGCGGTCGTCCGGGCTGGTCGAGCGGGCGGTCGCCGCGGGGCTCGCGGTGTTCACCTGGACGCTGCGCGCCGAGAATCGCTTCCTGTTCCGGGAGCACCGCATCGGCTCGGCGAAGGGCGACCACGGCGACTGGCGCCGAGAGTTCTCGCTGCTCCTCGGCACCGGGGTGAGCGGCGTCTTCGCCGACCAGCCCGACCTCGCCCTCGCGGCGCGCGACGGCATGGGCTGAACCGCTCCGCTGTCCGGCGTCGCGCCTACACTCGGAGGGACATGAGCTTCGTCCTCGAGGGGCTGGAACCCGATCCGATCGCGCGCGGTTCCGAGGTGCCCGGGGAGCTGCTGGCGGGGCTCAATCCGCCCCAGCGCGAGGCGGTGCTCTACCGCGGCCAGGCGTTGCTCATCGTGGCCGGTGCGGGCTCGGGGAAGACCAGCGTGCTGACCCGGCGGATCGCCGGACTGATCGCCACCCGCGAGGCGTACCCCAGCCAGCTGCTGGCCATCACGTTCACGAACAAGGCGGCGAACGAGATGCGCGAACGCGTCCGCGCGCTCGTCGGCGGCGCGATCGAGGGGATGTGGATCTCCACCTTCCACTCCGCATGCGTGCGGATCCTGCGCCGCCAGGCCGAGGCGTTCGGGCTCTCGCCGAGTTTCACCATCTACGACACCGCCGACAGCCGGGCGCTGCTCAAGCGCCTCATCAAGGAGCTCGACGCCGACATCCTCGGCTTCACGGTCGGCAGCGCCGCGGCGCGCATCTCGAAGCTCAAGAACGAGTTGACCGATGCCGAGGCGTTCGCCCGCAACGCGAACTTCGACGACCCGAAGGAGGCCGCGTTCGTCGAGATCTTCCGGCGTTACCAGACCTCGCTCGCGCGCGCGAAGGCGATGGACTTCGACGACCTCATCGCGCAGACCGTCTACCTGTTCCGCGCGTTCCCGGAGGTCGCGGCCCTCTACCAGCGGCGCTTCCGCCACGTGCTGGTCGACGAGTACCAGGACACCAACCACGCCCAGTACGCCCTGATCCGCGAGCTGGTGCGCGGGGTGAAGCCGCAGCACGTGCCGGCCGACACCCGCATCCGCACGAATGCCGACGGCGGCATATCTCCGGCGTCGCTGACGGTCGTGGGCGATTCGGACCAGTCGATCTACGCCTTCCGTGGGGCGGACATCCGCAACATCGTCGAGTTCGAGCGGGACTTCCCCGATGCCAGGGTGGTGCTGCTCGAGCAGAACTACCGCTCGAGCCAGAACATCCTCGACGCCGCCAACGCGGTCATCGCGAACAACTTCGACCGGGTCGCGAAGAACCTCTTCACCGCCACCGGCGCGGGCGAGCCGATCGTCGGCTACACCGGGTACAGCGCCCACGACGAGGCACAGTTCGTGGCCGACGAGGTGGACGCCCTGCACGGCGCTCGCGGGGGCGGCGGGAAGCTCAGCTACGACGACATCGCCGTCTTCGTGCGCACCAACTCCCAGACCCGGCCGCTGGAGGAGATCTTCATCCGCTCCGGCATCCCGTACCGCATCCCCGGCGGCACCAAATTCTACGAACGCGCCGAGATCAAGGATGCGATGGCCTACCTGATCCAGGTCGTCAACCCCGCCGACGACCTCTCCCTGCGGCGCGTGCTGAACACGCCGCGGCGAGGAATCGGGCCCGCGACCGAGGCGGCACTGCAGGCGCACGCCGACCGGATGGGGATGCCCCTGCGGGAGGCCCTGCGCGAGGCCGCTCAGCTGAATCTGGGCGCGAAGGTGACCGCCGCCATCTTGCAGCTGTCGCAGCTGCTCGACGACGCGGCGGAGATGTCGCTCGGCATGGACACGCAGGGGGTGCTGCATCCGGGTCCGCCGTTCGACGTGCTGAAGCTGCTCATGGACCGCACCGGCTACGTCGCCGCGCTGCGCGCCACCGGCGACGCGCAGGACGAGGCGCGGGCGGAGAACGTCGAGGAGCTGCTGGCGCAGACGCGCGAATTCCGACGGCAGAACGAGGCAGCCGGGCTGCTCGACTTCCTCACCAACGTCGCGCTGCTCGCCGCCGCCGACGAGATCGAGGACGAGGACGGCTCCGTCTCGATCATGACCCTGCACACGGCCAAGGGGCTCGAGTACGACACGGTGTTCCTGACCGGGGTGGAGGAGGGGCTGCTGCCGCACCAGATGTCGGCAGGGGAACCCGGCGGGGTGCAGGAGGAGCGGCGGCTGTTCTACGTGGGCGTGACCCGCGCCAAGCGCCGGCTCTACATCTCGCTGGCGATGACCCGCTCGCAGTTCGGCGACACCTCCGTGGCACTGCCGAGCCGGTACCTGCAGGAGATCCCCGAGGGGCTGATCGACTGGCGCCAGTCGCCTGGCGGGGCGAACTCGCACGGCGGCACCCGACCGCGGGCGCTCAACGCCCGCGGGGGCGGAGCCCGGGAGCGCTTCAGCTACGCCGGATCGCTGCCCGCGTCACCCCAGCCGCCGCGCGAGAAGCGGGAGTGGGCCAACTCCGTGACCGGCAAGGTGCGGGACAACGGCGACCTCACGCTGGACGTGGGCGACCGCATCCGCCACAGCGACTTCGGGGACGGGCGCGTGGCCGGCGTCAGCGGCCAGGGCGCGAAGACGATCGCCGAGGTGATGTTCGACACCGCGGGCCGCAAGAAGCTGCTCGTGAAGATCGCGCCGATCGAGAAGCTCTAGCCGCGCACCGCGCCGGTCACCCCGTCGTGAGGGGCGTCGGGGGCGCCGCGGCCGGACCGGATGTTCGCTAACGTTCCCCTCGCATCCGTCCCGACCGAAGGAGCGCCATGGCCGCCAGCACGACTTTCGTTCTCTCCGGTGACCCGGCGGCAGCGCGCGCCGTCGTCGACGGTGTCGTCGCCGAGCGCGGCTACACCGGCGAGCTGACCCCGAACGGCACCGTCAAGGTGAGCCGCGGGAGTCTCCCGAAGACGCTCCTGCTCGGTGCGCTCGCCGGGAAGAACTTCCACCTCACCTACCTGCTCGACTACGGCACGGATGCCGCAGGCAACACCACGGCGACCCTGCATCGCGAGCTCGGCGGCAGCGCCCTCAAGGGTGGCGCGATCGGGGCGAGCAAGGCGGCCGAGGAGTACCAGGCGTTCGTCGACGCGATCGGACACGCTGCCAGCCAGTCCGGCGCGTACATCTCGCACAGCACCGTCTGAATCCGGCGCACCGTGCGGCGGCGAACCCGATCCGCACCCGTCGCGCCCCTCAGCGGGCCAGACGTCGAGCGGGGAGCTCGCGGAGCGCCCGCGGAGTGAGGCGCCACACGAGCCGGATGCCGCGGAGGGTCCGCCGGTAGCGGCGTTCGAGGGCGGGCGTCCAGTTCTGCCCGTAGGCGGCACGCACCGCGGGCGGCAGCAGACCGGCGGTCAGGAGCCGCCCGAGCGGCATCGCCGCCCGCAGCCAGAGCGGGCCGCCGCGGGGGCGCATCAGCTGAGCCGCCACCCGTCGGGCGTCGGGGGTCACGGCGGGGGTCGCCACGGCATCCGCCCACCACGCCTCGAACGCCGCGCGGTCGCGTAGCCAGAGGCCGGGGGGCATCCCCAGCGCGGAGCCCAGACGCGACGAGCGCGCGTAGACCTCGTCCGCGAGGCGGGGCTCGAGGGGTCCGTAGATCGCCTCGTGCGCGCGGGAGCCGGCCCAGTAGAGGGTGCCGGCCACCCAGAGCTGCCGTTGCGGATCGTCGGCGCCGGGGATGCCGCGGTGGGCCCGCGTCACCGTGGTCGCGGCGTCCCGGGCGGCATCCGCCTCGAGAGCGACGGAGTAGACGTAGCGGAGCGTGCCGGTGAGCCGCCCTACCGGATCGCGTGCGAACCGGCTGTGCCGCGCGACCGAGGCGGCGACCACCGGGTCGAGCAGCTGCAGCAGGATGGCCGCGCCGCCGGCCAGAACGAGCACGCCGTCGGCGGCCCAGTCGCGGTAGCGGCGGGGGTGGAGCACGCTCCATTCTCCGACGCCGTGCTCTCGCGTCCCCGACTCGGCGCTCGGGGCGCACCCCGGCCGCAGCGTGCGCCCGCGGCTAGCATCGGGACGGTGCGGATGCTCGTCACCGGTGCCACCGGGTACCTCGGCGGTCGCCTCGCGCCGCGGCTCGCCGCCGCGGGTCACGAGGTGCGCGTGATCGTCCGTGATGCCGCCCGGCTGCGCAGCGTGCCCTGGTCGGACGAGGTCGAGGTGGTGCAGGGCGATCTGACCGACGCGGCTGCCGTGCGGCGCGCCGTCGAGGGCATGGACGTCGTCTACTACCTCGTGCACTCGATGACCGCGCGGAAGGACTTCGGCCGGGTCGAGTCGGCGATCGCCCGCACCGTCGCGGACGCGGCGCGTGCGGCCGGGGTGGCGCGCATCGTCTACCTCGGCGGGTTGCATCCGGATGCCGATCCGGCCGAGCTCTCGCCCCACCTGCGCTCGCGGGCGGAGGTGGGCCGCATCCTGCGGGAATCCGGAGTGCCGACCGCCGCGCTGCAGGCCGGGGTGATCATCGGCTCCGGCTCGGCCAGCTTCGAGATGATCCGCCACCTCACCGAGGTGCTGCCGTACATGCCCGCCCCGCGGTGGGTGCGCAACCGGGTGCAGCCGATCGCGGTGCGGGACGTCCTGTACTACCTCATGGCGGCCGCCGCCCTCCCGCCCGAGGTGAATCGGACCTTCGACATCGGCGGCCCCGACGTCTTCCGCTACGGGCAGCTGATGAACGGCTACGCCGTGGAGGCGGGGCTCGCCCAACGACCGATCGCGCCACTGCCGGTGCTCACGCCGTGGCTCGCCTCGCAGTGGGTCAACCTCGTCACGCCCATCCCGCGCTCCCTCGCCGTGCCGATCATCTCCTCGCTGCAGCACGACGCGGTCGTGCACGAGCGCGACATCGCCGAGTGGATCCCCGATCCGCCCGGAGGTCTCACCGGCTACCGCCGGGCCGTGCGCCTCGCGCTCGAGAAGATGCGGGCCGGCGAGGTGGAGACGAGCTGGCAGGACGACCCGATCGACGGTGCGCCGAGCGATCCGCTGCCCTCGGACCCCGACTGGGCAGGGCACACGGTCGACCTGGACAGCAGAGAGCGGCGCTCCACCGCATCCGTCGAGCAGCTCTGGCGGGTGATCGAGGGCATCGGCGGGGCGAACGGCTGGTACTCCCTGCCCTTCGCGTGGGAGCTGCGCGGCCTGGCCGACAAGGTGGTCGGTGGCACCGGGTTGCGGCGCGGTCGCCGCGACCCGCACCGGCTGCGGGAGGGCGACGCGCTCGACTGGTGGCGGGTGGAGCGGATCGAGCCGGGCCGGTTGCTGCGTCTGCGCGCCGAGATGAAGCTCCCGGGGCGGGCCTGGCTCGAGTTGCGCGCGGACCCCGACGGGGAGGGTTCGATCTACCGGCAGCGCGCGATCTTCTTCCCGCGCGGGCTGTTCGGCCGGCTGTACTGGTACGGGATCCTGCCCGCCCACGGCGTGATCTTCCCGGGCATGGCCAAACGGATCACCGCCGCCGCGGAGGGCGCAGGCACCCTCGAGGGATAGGCTCGCAGACCGTGGATCTCTACGAGTATCAGGCCCGCGATCTGTTCGAGAAGCACGGGGTGCCGGTGCTCGCCGGCATCGTCGCCGACACCCCCGCCGAGGCGCGGGCGGCCGCCGAGAAGCTCGGCGGCGTGACGGTGGTCAAGGCCCAGGTCAAGGTCGGCGGTCGCGGCAAAGCCGGCGGGGTGAAGGTCGCGAAGACCCCCGACGAGGCGGAAGCCGCCGCGCAGGCGATCCTCGGGATGGACATCAAGGGGCATACCGTGCACCGGGTGATGGTCGCCGCGGGCGCGGACATCCGCGAGGAGTACTACTTCTCCGTCCTGCTCGACCGCGCGAATCGCTCCTACCTCTCCCTCTCGAGCTTCGAGGGCGGGGTGGAGATCGAACAGCTGGCCGAGGAGCGCCCGGATGCCCTGGCGCGCGTCGAGGTCGACCCCGGCGTCGGCATCGACCTCGACAAGGCCCGCGAGATCGCCGTCGCCGCGAAGTTCCCCGTCGAGCTGATCGAGAAGGTCGCCGCGGTCATGGTCGCCCTCTACGGCGTCTACACCGCGGAGGACGCGACGCTCGTCGAGGTCAACCCGCTCGTGCGGACCGGCTCGGGCGAGATCGTCGCCCTCGACGGCAAGGTGTCGCTGGACGACAACGCCGACTTTCGGCATCCGGAGCACGCGGAGCTCGTCGACCGCGCCGCGGAGGACCCGCTGGAGGCGAAGGCCAAGCAGCACGACCTGAACTACGTCAAGCTCGACGGCCAGGTCGGCATCATCGGCAACGGCGCCGGGCTCGTCATGTCGACGCTGGATGTCGTGGCCTACGCCGGCGAGGCGCACGGCGGCGTGAAGCCGGCCAACTTCCTCGACATCGGCGGCGGCGCCTCGGCCGAGATCATGGCCGCCGGCCTGGACGTGATCCTCGGCGACCCCCAGGTGCAGAGCGTCTTCGTCAACGTCTTCGGCGGGATCACCTCGTGCGTCGCGGTCGCGAACGGCATCGTCCGCGCGCTCGAGATCCTGGGCGACGCGGCGACGAAGCCGATCGTGGTGCGCCTGGACGGCAACCAGGTGGAGGAGGGCCGCGCGATCCTCGCCGCGGCCGCGCATCCGCTGGTCACCCTGGCCACCACGATGGACGACGGCGCCGACTCGGCCGCCCAGCTCGCCGCCACCGCGCAGAAGTAAGGATCCAGAGACATGTCGATCTTCCTCGACCGGAACTCCACCGTCATCGTGCAGGGCATCACCGGCGGCGAGGGCACGAAGCACACGGCGCTCATGCTCAAGGCGGGCACGAACGTCGTCGGCGGCGTCAACGCCCGCAAGGCCGGCACCACGGTCGCCCACACCGACCGCGACGGCGACCCCGTCGAGCTGCCGGTGTTCGGCTCCGTCGCCGAGGCGATGGAGAAGACCGGGGCGGATGTGTCCATCGCCTTCGTGCCCCCCGCCTTCGCGAAGGACGCCATGATCGAGGCGATCGACGCCGGCATCCCGCTGCTCGTCGTCATCACCGAGGGCATTCCGGTGCAGGACTCGGCCGAGGCGTGGGCCCACGCGAAGGCGAAGGGCACCACCCGGATCATCGGGCCCAACTGTCCCGGCATCATCACTCCCGGCGAGTCGCTGGTGGGCATCACCCCCGCCACCATCACCGGCGCCGGACCCATCGGACTGGTCTCGAAGTCGGGCACGCTGACCTACCAGATGATGTACGAGCTGCGCGATCTGGGCTTCTCAACCGCGATCGGCATCGGCGGCGACCCGGTGATCGGGACGACGCACATCGACGCGATCGAGGCGTTCGAGAACGACCCCGACACGAAGGCGATCGTGATGATCGGCGAGATCGGCGGCGACGCGGAGGAGCGCGCGGCGGATTACATCCGCGCTCATGTCAGCAAGCCGGTTGTCGGCTACGTCGCCGGCTTCACGGCGCCCGAGGGCAAGACGATGGGGCATGCGGGAGCGATCGTCTCCGGCTCGGCCGGCACCGCGCAGGCGAAGAAGGAGGCCCTCGAGGCCGCCGGTGTCCGGGTCGGGAAGACCCCCTCGGAGACCGCCGACCTGATGCGCGAGATCATCGCCGCCCTCTGAGCGCCCCGCCGCCCCGGTTCGAGACACCGCCCCGGCGGCTCACCGTCCCTGTTCGGGACAACAGCTGTCGTCGCTCCGCACTGCGGGGATCTCCGCTGTACGCGGCGACGACAGCTGTTGTCCCCGGGATTCGCGCGGGAGCGGAGGGGTGCCGCCGCCAGCGGGAGGGGGGCGGTTAGGGTGCCTGGCGTGACCCGCCGCCTCACCGTGCTCTTCTCGCTGTTCGAGGCGGTGCTCGTGGCGGGGATCGGCATCGCCATCCCCCTGGTTCCCCTGACGGTCATCTGGGCCGCGCAGTACGGCTTCGCACCCGACTGGATGATCTTCTGGCGCGCCTCCGTCGACGTCTGGCTCGTCGGTCACGGCGTCGACCTGACGCTCCTGCCGAACGCGACGATCCAGGCCCTCGTCGGCTCTGCCGAGCCCGTGCGGATCACCATGGCGGCCCTCGGGTTCGCCCTCCTCACCCTGCTGCTCGGCGCGCGGGCGGGGGCCAGGATCGCCGAGACCGGCCACCGCATCCTGGGGCTGTGCACCACGACCCTCGCGTTCGGCGCCCTGTCGGCCGGGCTCGCCTTCACGGCGCTGCTGCCGGCGGCGCGCCCCTCGTTCTGGCAGGGCGCGTTCCTGCCGACCGGCGTCTACCTCCTCGGTCTGCTCGTCTCGGTGCTGGTCTCCGAGCCGGAGCTCGGACCGGATGCCGGGCTCAGCCCGGCACGGGTGCTCGCGGCCCGCTGGTCGCCGCGGCTGCGCGCGCTCGTAGCGACGTCGCTCCGCGCGGGCCTCGGGGCGGCCGCGATCACCGTGCTGGTCAGCGCGGTCACCGTCGCGGTGCTCGTCGTGAGCAACTACGCGCAGCTGATCCGCCTCTACGAGAGCCTCCACGCGGACGTCGCCGGTTCGGTCGCGGTCACGGCCGCGCAGCTCGCGATCCTCCCGAACCTCGTGCTGTGGGCCGCGAGCTGGTTCGTGGGTCCCGGCTTCGCGCTGGGCGTCGGCTCGAGCATCTCGCCGCTCGGCACCGTGGCCGGGCCGCTTCCCGCGATACCCCTCCTCGGGGCGATCCCGCAGGGCCAGTTCGCGTTCGCCTTCGCGGGACTGATCGTGCCGGTGGTCGCCGGCTTCCTCGCCGGGGTCGGCGCGCGACGCGGCCTGCGGGAGGCGTCGGCCGACGGTCACCCCGGCGCATGGATGTTCGCCGCCGCGGGCGCAGGGGGCGTGATCGGCGGAGGGACGCTCGCGCTGCTCTCGTGGGCCTCGGCCGGGTCGGCCGGTCCCGGCCGCTTCGTGCAGCTGGGGCCGGACCCGATCGCGGTGGGGCTCTCGGCCGCGCTGGAGCTCGCTGTGGCGATCGGGATCGGACTCGCCGTCGGCGGGGGCGGCGCCGGGATCGGCCGGCGGCTGCCGTGGGCGCGGATGCGGATGGCGGAACCCGAGTCGGCCCTCCGCCACCCGGCCGACCGCGGCGCCGCGTCCCGCGCCGAGCACGACAGCACCGCCACCGCCGAGCTCGAGACCGTTCCGCCGCGCCGAGACTGAGCCGACTCGAAGCCGACCAGGGCCTCGCGGCGGCGCGGGGGCGCCGCCGGGCCGTCGCTAGGCTGAGCGGGTGCTGCGGCTCGTCGTCCTGATCTCGGGGGGCGGCTCCAACCTGCGGGCACTGCTCGAGCGCTGCGAGGACGCGGAGTTCCCGGCTCGTGTCGTCGCCGTCGGGGCGGACCGCGACGCTGCAGGCTTCGCACACGCGGAGGACTTCGGCATCCCGGCCTTCTCCGTGCCCTTCACGGCCTTCCCGTCGCGCGAGGCGTGGGGCGAGGAGCTGCTCGTCCAGCTGGAGCAGTGGGCGCCTGACCTCGTGCTCCTCTCCGGGCTGATGCGGCTCCTGCCCGCCGTCGTCGTGGACCGCTGGAGCCCGCGGATCCTGAACACGCACCCCGCCTTCCTGCCGGAGTTCCCCGGAGCACACGCGGTCCGCGACGCGCTCGCCGCCGGAGTCGTCGAGACCGGCGCGAGCGTCATCGTCGTCGACCGCGGGGTCGACAGCGGTCCGGTTCTGGCGCAGGAGCGCGTCCCCGTGCTCCCCGGTGACACCGCCGCTCGCCTCCACGAGCGGATCAAGCCGGTCGAGCGACGGCTGCTGATCCACACCGTCCAGCGCCTCGCCACCGGCGAGCTGCGCCTCCCGACCCCCGAGGAGTCACCATGAGCGCATCTCCGCGCCCCGCCGAGGAGTACCGCCCGCGGGATGTCGTGCCCATCCGCCGCGCCCTCATCTCGGTCAGCGACAAGACCGGCCTGCTCGAGCTGGCCGCTGCGCTGGCCGAGCAGGGCGTGGAGATCGTCTCCACCGGCTCGACCGCGAAGACCATCGCCGAAGCCGGTCACGCCGTCACCGAGGTGAGCGCCGTCACCGGCTTCCCCGAGACGCTCGACGGCCGGGTGAAGACCCTGCACCCGGCCGTGCACGCGGGACTGCTGGCCGATCTGCGCCTCGCGGCGCACGAAGAGCAGCTGGATGAGCTGGACATCCGTCCCTTCGAGCTCGTCGTCGTCAATCTGTACCCGTTCGTCGAGACGGTGGCCTCGGGGGCGGCGCCGGATGCCGTCGTCGAGCAGATCGACATCGGCGGGCCCGCCATGGTGCGGGCGTCGGCGAAGAACCACGCCAACGTCGCGGTCGTCGTCTCCCCGGACGGCTACCCCGAGGTGGTCGCCGCGCTCCACCGCGGCGGCACCGACCTCGCGCAGCGCCGCGCACTGGCGGCCGCGGCCTTCGCGCACCCCGCCGCCTACGTCACGGCGGTCGCGAACTGGTTGGCCGTGGGCGAGCACGACGAGCAGGCACTGGACCTCCGCGGCGTGCTCGCCGCTCCGCTGCGCTACGGCGAGAACGCCCATCAGGCCGCCGCGCTCTACACCACCCCTGGGGGACGCGGGATCGCCCAGGCCGAGCAGCTCGGCGGCAAGGAGATGTCGTACAACAACTACGTCGACGCGGATGCCGCGGTACGGGCCGCCTACGACTTCGCCGAGCCCGCGATCGTGATCATCAAGCACGCCAACCCGTGCGGCATCGCCGTGAATGCCGTGCTCGCCGAGGCGCATCGGCTCGCGCACGAGTGCGACCCGGTGTCGGCGTTCGGCGGGGTCATCGCCGCGAACCGCCGGATCGACCGGGCGACGGCGGAGAGCATCGCGCCGATCTTCACGGAAGTGGTGGTCGCCCCCGGCTTCGAGGAGGGCGCACTCGAGGTGCTGCGGGCGAAGAAGAACCTCCGCCTGCTGCGCCTCCCCGAGTCGTTCGAGCGGCCCACCCGGGAGGTGAGGCAGATCTCCGGAGGCCTGCTCGCCCAGGACGTCGACGCACATTTCGCCGACGTCGGGTCCTGGGAGCTCGTCGCCGGAGAACCCGCCGATGCCGCCACACTGGCCGATCTCGCCTTCGCCTGGACCGCCTGCCGGGCCGTGAAGTCGAACGCCATCCTGCTCGCCTCCGGGGGCGCCTCGGTCGGGGTGGGGATGGGCCAGGTCAACCGGGTCGACTCGTGCCGCCTCGCGGTGGAGCGCGCGGGCGACCGGGCCGCGGGGAGCGTCGCGGCATCCGACGCGTTCTTCCCCTTCGCGGACGGCCCCGCGATCCTCGTCCAGGCGGGGGTGCGGGCGATCGTGCAGCCCGGCGGTTCGATCCGCGACCCCGAGACCGTTCAGGCGGCGGATGCGGCCGGCGTCACGATGTACCTGACCGGGGAGCGCCACTTCTTCCACTGAGGCCGGGGGGCGCCGGCCGATCCGGTCCGTCGGGCTAAATGAGCGAGAGCGCGTGCGCGTTCCTGCTGAGCAGCTCGACCATCGCCTGGGTGACGGGCAGACCGGTCAGCTCCTCGAGGAGCAGCCAGCGCGGCTGCGGGTCGATGTCGAGCAGCCAGTACCCGCCGTCGAGATCCCGGCGCAGGTCCACGGCTGCCGCTCCGAGGCCGAGCATGGACAGCATCCGGTGGATCGCGACGTGGAGAGCGGTCGGCAACGCGATCGGGCGCGCCTCCGGTTCGGCGTACCAGGCAGCGGAGCCGGGGTCGAGTTCGGCGGCGAAGAGCTCGGTGCCGATCGCGATCACCCGGATGTCATCGCCCGGGATGAAGCGCTGCACCACCGACTCCGCGATCGTCGCGGTCACCACCTCCTCGAGCTCGCGCTCGCTCGGCACCTGGCGGCATCCGCATCCGTCGTCGTCGCGGCGCACCAGCGGCTTCACGATGACTCCGGCGTCGAGGTGGCGGTCGCGGAAGGCGCGCGCGCGATCCGGGTCGCGGGTGACGAGGGTGGCCGGCAGCGGGATGCCCGCGCGGACCGCGGCGCGCCACTGCACGGGACGCCAGCGCGCCACCCGGTCGTCGTGCGGGGCCGAGACCCACTCGACGTCCAGGGCGAGCAGGGTGCCCACGAGCGCCTCGGTCGACTCGACGGGGGCGCCGTCCGCCTCGGCGAGCACGGCGACGTCGCGGCTGATCGGCGGCATGGGATCGCGACGCCACCAGCCGATCCGTGCCGCCGAGAGGTCGATGCTTTCCCGCCGGCCCTTGAGGTGGAGCAGCCAGCGGCCGTCGTCGAACTCGACCGCGGTGTCGGCGGAGAGGCTGGGCGCCTCGACGTGGGCGACCCGGATGTCGCGTTCGGTGAGCAGATCGACGACGGCGGCGACGTGCCGATCCTCCGGCGCGGAGACGGCCAGGATCATCGGATGGGGACCGCGCCGCGGCCGCCGAGGTGCGCGACGGCCGGCAGCGGGGCCGGCAGTGCGTCGGGGGCGAGCAGCTCGAGCGGATGAGGACCGCGGGATCCCAGGGGTGTCGGGTGCACCTCCGGGATCCCGCGATCGAGTCGGAGCGCGTGCGCGAGGCGTTCCAGACGCGAACGCCCCACGCCGTGGGGGCGCGGAAGAGGGCGTGTCGCGGGGACGTGGATTGCCTCGGTCACTTGCGGGTCCGTTCACTCGGCGCTCGGGCGCGCGTACTGCAAAGATGACGCATCGAACCGCGTCGGGCATCGGGGCAGACCCTGAAATCCCGACCGGTGGACGAGGGGGGACGGATGCAGCCAGGGCGCCCGGCTCTGCGGGTGGCGGTCGCTGACGATGCGATGCTCCTGCGGGAGGGGATCGGCAAGGTGCTCGCCGACGGGGGGCTCGAGGTGGTCGCCTCGGTCTCCTCCGGCGAGGAGCTCGCGGACGTCGTCGAGAAGGGCGCGGTCGATGTCGCGGTGCTCGACATCCGGATGCCCCCGCACTTCCGCGACGAGGGCATCCTCGCCCTGGAACGACTGCGGGAGTCGGGTTCCCAGGTGGGGGTGCTGCTGCTGTCGATGTACGCGACACCGGAGTACGCGATGCGGGCACTGGCGGCCGGCGCCGGCACCGGATACCTGCTGAAGGAGCGCGTCTCGGAGCCGCGCACGCTGGTGGCCGCGGTGGAGACGGTGTCCGGCGGGGGGTCGGTGGTCGATCCCGAGGTCGTCGCTCAGCTCATCCAGCGTCCCCGCGGCGACGAGCCGCTCTCGCGGCTCACCGAGCGCGAGCTGTCGGTGCTGGAGTGCATGGCGCAGGGCAATTCCAACGCCGGCATCTCCCGGCAGCTGTTCCTCGGCGTGAAGACCGTCGAGACCCATGTGGGCAACATCATGCAGAAGCTCGGGCTGAAGGACTCGCCCGACAACCACCGTCGGGTGCTCGCCGTGCTCGCCTACCTCGGATCCCGGTGACCGCGCCGGGCGCCCGCCCGCCCGCCCGGCTCTCCCCCGCGCGCTGGGCGGCGTGGCTCGTGGTCATCATCGGCGGCGTCGCCGCCAGCCTGGCCATGGAGGTGTCCGGGTGGTACGCCTCCCCGGCGTTCGTCCGGCCGGAGGTGGCCTATCAGACCCTGCACTCGGCCGTGCCCTGGGTCTTCGGCATCTGCGCGATCGTCGGTCTGCAGCTCGGCGAGAAGCGGCTGCCGATCGTCATGATGATCGGGCTCACCTACCTCTGGATACCTCAGCTGTTCTTCTCGGTCATCGACCAGGTGGGCTGGCTCTGGCCGCTCGTGCAGAGTATCGACCTGGCCTGGGCGCTCCTTCTGGGCATGATCGCCCTCGCCTATCCCCGAGGTCGCTTCGTGGGCAGGGTCGAGTGGGCGGTCGTCATCGTCGGTGTCGGTGCCTCGCTGGTCCGCCTCGCGTTCGTGCTGAGTTCCGACAGCGCGACACCGGCGACCTGCGGCTGCGCCCCGAGCCCCTACGGGTTCTGGGGCGACCTGACGACCTTCCTGCTCGGCGACCTGATCTACCGGATCTTCGGTGCGATCCTGGTCATGTTCGTAGCGGTACGGCAGTTCCTCGGGTGGCTGCGCGGCAGCTCTCCGACCCGCAGCGTCGCCTTCGTGATGCCGATCGGCCTCCTCGCGTGGCTCCTCGCCCTCATCGTCGAGGCGGTGTCCTTCGGCACGACGGCGGGTCCGGATCAGCGCTCCGCCGGTCTCGTCGTCACCACCACCAGCGGCCCCGTGTCGATCGTCTCGCTCTTCGCTGTCGCCTCGATCCCCATCTGCTACATCGCCGGAAGCGTCCACCTGCGCAACACCCGCGGCCGAGTCGCCGACCTCATGAGCATCACCCGCGACGGCGCCGACCGCGAGCTCTGGCGCGAGTCCCTCGCCCGCACGCTCCGCGACCCGGGGCTCGAGGTGTACTGGTGGGACGACGCGCGCGGCGCGTACACCGACTCGGAGTCGCGGCGGGTCGAGCTGCCGGTGGAGGCGGACGCACCGACGAGGACGCTGTTGCCGATCGCGGCCGGCGACGGTTCGCCCATCGCGGTCATCCGCCACGATCGTGCCCTCACCGAGAACACGCGGCTGCTCGACGGCGTCTCGACGGCCCTCCGCCTCACCGTCGACAACGGTGAACTGCGCACCGAGATCCAGCGCACTCTCGCGCAGGTCCGCGAGTCGCGCCAGCGCATCGTGGAGGCCTCCGACGAGACGCGCAAGCGACTCGAACGCGACCTGCACGACGGCTCGCAGCAGCAGCTCGTCGCACTCGCCATCCAACTGCGCACCATCGTCAGCGCTGCAGACGCCGAAGGCAGGACGGAGATCGGCGCGGAACTGGAGTCCGCCCTCGACCGCCTGGGCGTCGCCCTGCGCGAGCTCCGCGAGCTCGCGCGCGGGATCCACCCCACCGCGCTGGTGGAGGGCGGCCTGCCGCTCGCGCTGCCGGACCTCGCCTCCCGCTGCCCGATCCCGGTGTCGACCGAGATCGATCTGCATGAGCGGATGCCGGAGCTCGTCGAGGCGACGGCCTGGTTCGTCACGGCGGAGTGCCTCGCGAACATCGCGCGGCACTCGTCGGCGCGGCAGGCCTGGCTCGGGGCCGAATCCGACGACGCGGAGCTGCGGCTCAGCATCCGCGACAACGGCGTCGGCGGGGCGTCGACGCTCGCCGGCAGCGGGATCACGGGACTGGCGGACCGAGTCGAGGCGATCGGCGGCACGCTCGAGCTGCACAGCCCGCCGGGGGAGGGCACGACCATCCGCGTCCGGCTTCCTCTTGCACCGCCCCTGAGGCCGGGGTTAGCCTGAGAGGCTGTCCGGTGCGTCGACCGGGCGTGTCGACGGGAGGCATCATGAACGGGACCGACTGCACTCCAGGCATCGCTCGCGCCGCCGGCCTCCCCGTCGTTGCCCTGCCGGCCCTCGCCGCTCGCCCGGCCGCCGTGCTCCGGTAGCTCGCGGGGGCGGACCGCCCGCTGCAGCACCACCTCGCGACGGGGTCACCCCGCCTCCGGCTTCCCCCATCCGCTCTGCACGATCGTCCTCGCGGCGTCCCGATCAGGAATCCTCTCGTGTCCTCCACGTCCTCCCGTCCCGCTCCCGGGACAGCGCACCTCAACACGGTCCAGGCGCTCCTGCGCCTGTGGCCCCACCTCGGCGCGGCTCGCCTGCGCATCCTGCTCGGCGGGGTCTCGGCCCTGCTTGCGGCCCTGGTGAGCCTGGCCATCCCGATCGTGCTGCAGCGGCTGGTGGACGGCCCGCTCCAGTCCCGCGACGCGAGCGCGGTGTGGGGAGCCGCCGCACTGGTGCTCGCGCTCGGCGTCGCCGAGGCCGCCTTCATCGGCGCGCGGCGCTGGTTCGTGCTGTACCCGGGCACGCAGGTCGAGGCCGACCTCCGCACCACCCTGTATCGGCACCTTCAGGACCTGCCCGTGGCCTTCCACGACCGCTGGCAGAGCGGGCAGCTGCTCTCGCGCTCGATGAGCGACCTCAACTCGATCCGTCGCTGGCTGTCCTTCGGACTCGTGCTGCTGGTCGTCAACGCCATCACGATCGTCGTCGGGTTCGGGGTGCTGTTCAGCTGGAACTGGATCCTGGGGCTGCTCTTCCTCGTGCTCTCGATCCCGGTGTGGGTCTACAGCTTCGTATTCGAGGAGCGGTACTCGGTCGTCGCGCGGCGCAGCCAGGATCAGCAGGGCGACCTCGCCACCGCGGTGGAGGAGAGCGTGCACGGCATCCGCGTGCTGAAGGCGTTCGGCCGCGGACGCTACTCGCTGGAGAAGTTCACGCGCCAGGCCGAGGATCTGCGCGGCACCGAGATCGAGAAGGCGAAGGCGATCGCCGACATCTGGTTCTGGCTGATGTTCGTGCCGGATGCGGCCTACGCCCTCTCGCTCTTCGGCGGGGTGATCCTCGTCTGGCAGGACCAGATGACGGTCGGGCAGCTGTTCGCGTTCTTCGCCACCGCGACGGTGCTGCGCTGGCCCATCGAGTCCATCGGCTTCCTGCTGTCGATGACGCTGGACACCCGCACCGCCACCGACCGCCTCTTCGAGGTGCTGGATGAGCAGAACCGGATCACCGATCCCGCGCATCCGGTGACGGTCGCCGACGCCCGTGGCCGACTGGTGTTCGAGGGTGCGCACTTCCGCTACCAGGACTCACCCGCTCAGTACGCCGATGTCCTGAACGGCATCGACCTCGCGATCGAGCCGGGAGAGACGATGGCGCTGGTCGGTCTCACCGGCTCGGGCAAGACCACCATGACGGCGCTGACCACGCGACTGTACGACGTAACGGGGGGCCGGATCACCGTCGATGGCGTCGACGTCCGCGATCTCAGCCGCGAGCAGCTGCGCACCCATGTGGCGATGGCGTTCGAGGACGCGACGCTGTTCTCGGCCTCCGTGCGCGAGAACGTGCTGCTCGGCCGTCCGGAACTCGCCGACCCGGCGCGCGCCGAGCAAGCGCGGGAGGTGCTCGAGGAGGCGCTGGACGTGGCGCAGGCGGGCTTCGTGCGCGACCTGCCGAAGGGCGTGGACACCAAGGTCGGCGAGGAGGGGCTCTCGCTCTCCGGCGGGCAGCGCCAGCGGTTGGCGCTCGCGCGCGCGGTGGCGGCGCGGCCCGAGGTGCTGGTGCTCGACGACCCGCTGTCCGCGCTCGACGTCGACACCGAGGCCCTGGTCGAGGCGGCGCTGCGGACGGTGCTGGCGACCACGACGGCGATGATCGTCGCGCATCGCCCGTCGACGGTGGCGCTCGCGGACCGCGTCGCGCTGCTGCAGAGCGGGCGGATCGCCGACGTCGGCACGCACAGCGAGCTGCTGGCCCGCAACGAGCACTACCGCTACGTCATCTCCTCCCTGGATGAGGAGTTCGAGGAGCGGGAGAAGCGCACCCAGACCGGCGCGCTGGACATCATCGGCGGCGACGGGTCGACCCCGGACGCCCAGCCGATCCGGCTCGACCGGGAGAGAGGGATCGGCCAATGAGTGTCGCGGGAGTCGAGGGCGAGGAGCGCTCGGACTACACGAGAGACGAGAGCCGGCGCATCCGGCGTCGTTCGCGGCGGCTGCTCGGGTCGTTGCTGACGCCGCTGCGCCGACGGATCGTCGTCACCGCGATCGTGGTCGTCGGGGCTCAGCTGGTCTCGGTCAGCGGCCCGCTGCTGATCGGCCTGGGCGTCAACGCCGGGCTCGAGGCGCTGCAGAGGCGCACCGACTGGGTGCCCGTCGCCCTCGTCAGCGGGCTCTACGTCGTCGCCGCCGTCGTCGGCGCCGTGCTCATGCAGCGCTACCAGCTGCTGTCGGCGAAGATCAGCCAGGCGGTGCTGATCGACCTGCGCAAGCGCGTGTTCCTGCACGCGCAGCGGCTCAGCCTCGAGTTCCACGAGAACTACACGTCCGGCCGCATCATCGCCCGGCAGACGAGCGACCTCGACTCCATCCGGGAGCTGCTCGACTCCGGGTTGAACGGGCTCATCCGCGGGGTGCTCTACATCGCCTTCACGGCGATCGCCCTCGTGTCGGTCGACCGGCTCAGCGGGCTCATCGTCGCCGTCGCCGGCATCCCGCTGTTCTTCCTGGTGCGCTGGTTCCAGAAGAGCTCGCAGACCGCGTTCCGACGCACCCGGACGGCGTCCGCTGCGGTCATCGTCAAATTCGTCGAGACGATGACCGGCATCCGCGCGGTGAAGGCGTTCCGGGCGGAGACGCGGAACGAGCGGGAGTACGGCGGCCTGGTCGAGGAGTACCGCGAGGCGAACGCGGGGGCGATCCGGATGTTCGGGATCTTCGAGCCGGCGCTGATCCTCATCGCGAACGTGACGGTGGCGGTGGTGCTGCTCTCGGGCGGGTTGCGCGCGGCACAGGGCACCCTCACCCTCGGGGCGCTCCTGGCCGTCGTGCTCTACACGCGCCGGATCTTCGAGCCGATGGAGGACATGTCGACCTTCTACAACTCGTACCAGTCGGCATCCGCCGCCCTGGAGAAGATCTCCGGTGTGCTCGAGGAGCGGCCGAGCGTGCCCGACCCCACCCGGCCGGTCGATCTGTGGCAGGCGGATGGCCGGGTCACCTTCGACGAGGTGAGCTTCGCCTACCGCGATGACCGGGTGGTGCTGCCGCGGTTCTCGCTCGACGTCCCCGCGGGACAGGTCGTCGCGCTCGTCGGCTCGACGGGCGCCGGCAAGTCGACGCTCGCCAAGCTGATCTCGCGGTTCTACGACCCGAGCGAAGGGCGGGTGCTGCTCGACGGCATCGACCTGCGCCAGCTGCACCCGAAGGACCTGCGGCGCGCGATCGTCATGGTGACCCAGGAGGCCTATCTGTTCTCCGGCTCGGTGGCCGAGAACATCGCGCTCGGCAAGCCCGACGCGACGCTCGAGGAGATCCAGGATGCGGCGCGCGCCGTCGGAGCGCACGAGTTCGTCCTGGCGATGCCCGACGGCTACGACACCGACGTGAACAAGCGCGGCGGACGGGTCTCGGCGGGTCAGCGGCAGCTGATCTCGTTCGCGCGTGCCTTCCTCGCCGATCCGGCGGTGCTGATCCTGGACGAGGCGACCGCGTCCCTCGACATCCCGTCCGAGCGGCTCGTTCAGGAGGGACTGCGAACCCTGCTCGCCGATCGGACGGCGGTGATCATCGCGCACCGGCTCTCGACGGTGGCGATCGCCGACCGGGTGCTCGTCATGGAGTGGGGCCGGATCGTGGAGGACGGCACGCCGGCGGAGCTCATCGCCGGTTCGGGCCGCTTCGCCCAGCTCCACGCCGCCTGGCGCGACTCGCTGGTGTGAGCGCCGGAACCCGGGAGAACAGCTGTTGTCGGCTCGAACAGAGGAGATCTCCGCTGTCGCCGCCGACAACGGCTGTTGTCCCGGGGTCAGGACCCGGTCGGGGTCAGGACCCTCCCGGGGTCAGGACCCGACCGGCGTCAGGGCAGCCAGCGCGCGCGGCTGAGGTCGACGCGGAAGACCTCGCCGTCCGGGGACCAGAGCAACGGGGTGCCCTCCTGGCGGTAGTGCTCGAGGGCGCGGACCTCGTGGTCGCGGACCGGGTGGCCCGAGGCCCGTACCACCCGCCACCACGGCGCATCCGACCCGTAGTAGGCCATCACCTGGCCCACGCCCCGAACCGCGCGCGAGCCGATGGCGGCCGCGACGTCGGAGTAGGCCATCGCCTGGCCCGAGGGGATGGCGACGACGACCTCCAGCACCCGGGCGACGAAGTCGTCGGAGGGCGGCACCGGCGGTCGGGGGTCTACAGGGGCAGGGCGCCGAGGGTCTCGCCGTAGGGCGTCTCGCCGATGACCTCGAAGCCGACGGCCTTGAAGAACTCCTCGGGACCGGCCTCGCCGGAGCCCCAGACGACCGTGAGCTTCTCGAATCCGCGGGCTCGCGCCTCCTCGGCGAGACTGCTCACCGCGAAGCGGCCCACTCCCTCGCCCTGCGCCTCGGCGGCGACGTTGATGCGCCAGAGCGCCGCACGGAGGAAATCCTCCGACGCCTCGGGGTCGAAGTTGCCCATGATGTAGCCCACGACGCGGTCCTGCTCGTCGACGATCACCCGCGGCCACGAGTTCGAGGGATCGATCTGCTCCTCGTGGTGCGTGTAGGTCTCGGGCGCGAGGAACGCCTCCTGGCCCGGCTTGAGCGTCAGACTGTTCGCGGCGGCGATCGTCCGAGCCGAGAGCTCCTGCAGTCTCAAGTCCGCCATGGGACTGAGACTAACCCGCCGCACGACGTCGCCGATACGCACTCGGGAGAGGGTCGCGGCGGGCCGCACGAGCCGACCCCGTCATCCGCGGCAGCGGGATTCCGCGTCCGCAACTCTCTTGATGTCAAGACAACTGTCGAGAGAGGATAGGCTCGAACCCGGCCCTCGCGGTCGCCCGGCGCCCCAGGAAGGATCCGTCATGCACAAGATCACGGTCGAAGGAACGGTCGTCGAGCTCGACGGCGACGAGATGACGCGCATCATCTGGAAGGCCATCCGTGACCGGTTGATCCTGCCCTATGTCGACGTCGACCTGGAGTACTACGACCTCGGCATCGAGCACCGCGACGCGACCGACGATCAGGTCACGATCGACGCGGCGCACGCGATCCAGAAGCACGGCGTCGGCGTGAAGTGCGCCACCATCACGCCGGACGAGGCGCGGGTCGCCGAGTTCGGGCTGAAGAAGATGTGGCGCTCGCCGAACGGGACGATCCGCAACATCCTGGGCGGGGTGATCTTCCGCGAGCCGATCGTGATCTCGAACATCCCGCGCCTGGTGCCGGGGTGGAACAAGCCGATCGTCATCGGCCGCCACGCCTTCGGCGACCAGTACCGGGCGACCGACTTCGTCTTCGAGGGCGCGGGCACGCTGACCATGTCGTTCCAGCCCGCCGACGGCTCCGAGGCGCGGACCTTCGAGGTGTACCAGGCGCCGGCCGGCGGCGTGGCCCTGGCGATGTACAACCAGGACGACTCGATCCGCGACTTCGCCCGCGCCTCCTTCAACTACGGTCTCTCGCGGGGCTTCCCGGTCTACCTGTCGACGAAGAACACCATCCTGAAGGCCTACGACGGCCGCTTCAAGGACCTGTTCCAGGAGGTCTTCGACGCGGAGTACGCGGCGAAGTTCGCGGATGCCGGGCTCACCTACGAGCATCGCCTGATCGACGACATGGTCGCGTCGGCGCTGAAGTGGGAGGGCGGCTACGTCTGGGCGTGCAAGAACTACGACGGGGACGTGCAGTCCGACACCGTGGCGCAGGGCTTCGGGTCGCTCGGCCTGATGACCTCGGTGCTCTCCACCCCGGACGGGAAGGTCGTCGAGGCGGAGGCGGCACACGGCACCGTCACCCGGCACTACCGGCAGCACCAGGCCGGTAAGCCCACCTCCACCAACCCGATCGCGTCGATCTACGCCTGGACGCGGGGACTCGCGCACCGCGGCACCCTCGACGGCAACCAGGCGCTGATCGACTTCTCCACGACGCTCGAGGACGTCGTGGTGAAGACCGTCGAGAGCGGCAGGATGACGAAGGACCTGGCACTGCTGGTCGGACCCGATCAGGGATACCAGACCACCGAGGAGTTCCTCGCCACGCTCGACGAGAACCTCCAGGCGCGCCTGGGCTGATCCGGTGCGCGGATCCGCACGCTCCCGCGCACCGGCGCCCTCGCGTGTGCCGACGTCGCAGGAGTGCGAAGCTCAGGCGGGGCGGAAGCCCTCGGCCGTGTAGAGGGCCAGCGCCGGATGATTGTCCCGCTCGACCCGGAGAGCCAGACGCGACTCGCCCCGCGCGGACAGGGCGGCGGCCGCCGTGCGCAGCAGCGTGCGCCCCAGGCCGGAGCGTCGTCGGGCCTCCGGAGCGACGAACAGTTCGATGACGAACGGGCAGTCCGGCGCGTCATCCCACGGCGCACGAATCACGGTCAGGATGGCGCCGGTCAGAGTGTCGGCAGTCATCGCAGCGAGAGCGGCGTCCGGCACGAGCGCGCCGTAGTCGCCCTCGAAGGCACGGGCGAAGTCATCGTGGGCGCTGCCCGGGGTCTCGCCGGCCGTGACCTCGGGTGGGTAGGCACGCAGCCAGAGGTCGGTGAGGGCATCCAGGTCGTCGTTGCCGAGCGGGCGGAGCAACGCGGACGGCGCGGGCGCTGCAGCCGACGCGGGCGCGGGCGGCAGGGGCAGCCGTGCGATGAGGAGCGCGTTCGCGCTCACGGGAAGAGCCGCTCGCCGCGGGCGAGCATCGCCGTGTACTCCGCGATGCGTCGCGTGCGGGTCTCGGGCCGCTTCAGCTGCGAGAGCCGGAACAGGATCGCCCACCGGTTCCGCCCGTTGAGGGCCTCGAACGCGGCGGCCGCGTCCGGGAGGGAGTCGAGCGCGGCGCGGAGGTCGTCGGGCACCGCGGCTCCCCGGAAGCGGTAGGCGGCATCCCACCGTCCGTCGGCCTTCGCACGGTCGATCTCGGCGCGCCCGCCGGCGCGCATCCGGCCGGCCTCGATCAGGCGCTCGGCGTGGCCCACGTTGAGCTGCGACCAGGGGCTCGCGCGGCGGCGCGGGGTGAAGGCCTGCTGCACGAAGTCGTCGTCGTGGCGAGCGACCTGGCCGTCGATCCAGCCGAAGCAGAGGGCGACGTCGAGGGCCTCGGCGTAGCGGATGCCGGGGACCGTCGCCGCCTTCTTCAGCAGCAGGAGACGTACGCCGCCGTCGGGTGGGTCCTCCTCGAGGAACGACTCCCACGCCTCGGGGGAGGTGACGTGCAGGAGGGGCTTGTCCGCGAAGGCCACCACAGCGCGAGGCTAACCGCCCCCGGACCCGGATGCGCGTCGCGGGAACAGAGAGTCTCGACGCGGACCAGGCCGGTGTCGCAGGCCGCGGGTGACGCCGGCCGGTCGCGGCGGCGGTCGAGTGAACCGAGGTCAGGGATCTCGCCCTGCCGCAGCGTCAGATGGCTCAAAGTGCGGCTCGGGGGCGGTCATGTGAACCAATTGGGGTGAATGAGCTGCCCGGGACCCGCGGCTCCACCCCGTGCACCACAGCGCCCGCGGGGTCAGTAGCCGAGGAAGGCGTCCGTGCGGATGCGGCGCACCCCCGCGCGGCGCAGGGCGGGACGCAGCTCCGCGATCAGCGCGGGCGGGCCCGAGAGGTACGCGGCACGGGATCGTGCGTCGGGTACGGCCGCCAGCAGCAGTTCGGCGGTCAGCGGACCGGCGCCGATCCAGCTCCAGTGCTCCGGCATCCGGGGCAGCGGCTCGGGGGCGACGACGAGCACTCGCGCGCCGCTGCGCTGCAGCTCGGTGGCGTAGGCCAGCTCGTCGGTCGAGGAGGTCGCGTAGACGAGCACGGTGTCGCGCGGGGTGCGGGAGGCGGTCGCATGGCTCAGCTGCGAGATGAACGGGGTGATGCCGATGCCGCCTGCCACCAGCAGCACGGGCACCGCGGGGTCGCGGGGCAGCAGGAAGTCGCCGGCGATCGTGTTCGCCGCGACGACGCCGCCGGGCTCGAGCGCGTCGAGCGCGGTCTTGAAGCTCGAGCGGCGACCGTCCGGCATCCGCATGCCCACCCGGATCGCCGCCGCCTGCTCATCCGTCCGTATCGAGTCCGTCCGTATCGGGTCCGTCCGTATCGAGGGAGCGGAGGCGATCGAGAAGGTGCGCCGGGTGCCCCGGCTGTCGGCGCGGCGGTGCGGCAGCGTCAGCTCCAGATACTGACCCGGCCGGAACGCGACGCTGCGGCTCGGGGTGAACTCGAACTCCCAGCTGGTCGGCGTGAGCTGCCGCCGCGAGCGGTACTCGAGCCGCAGACCGCGACGCCGGGCGAGCACGAACGCGAGCACGTTGCCGAGCAGCAGCGCCAGCTCGGGAGCACTGGTGAGTTGCAGGTGCAGGATGCCCCACTCCGGCCCGCTGAGCGAGAACGGCACGACCAGCAGCCCGGCGACGGCGACGGCGACGGCCAGCTGCTGCCCGCGCCGCGGCGGCAGGGTCAGGGGCTCGGTCAGCATGAAGCAGCCGAGGAAGAGGATCGGGCTCGACAGCAGCGCGAAACGGAGCGCGTCGAGCGGGCCGATGCCGGTGGCCGCCGCGACCAGCACGCGGAAGGCCAGCGCCGCCGCGAGGAATACGCCGACTAGCAGGAATCGGCGGGTGCGGGCGAGCACGAGCGCACCGAGCACGACGACGAAGGGCAGCATCCCGGGCGTGCCGACCCACCAGATCGTCGACTGCAGCCCGAGCGAGTAGACCGCGAACGCACCGAACGCCGCCGGGTTCAGCAGGTGCCGCCCGTGCGGGGCGATGGCGAACTTCGACGCCACGGCCAGCGTCGCGGCGAACGCGTCGACCGAGAGGGAGGCCGGGTCGAGGGTGGGGGAGAGCAGGAACAGCAGGATCAGCCCGGTCACCACCGCCGACTCGTGGTGCGCCGGAACGCGGAACACCGAGGCGAGGAGCAGGTTGGCCAGCACCGACCAGCCGACCAGGACCGCGCCGCTGACCAGCACGGCGAGCGGGAGGAGACCGGATGCGAGCGGCCCGGCGGGGAGGGCCCCCACGCGGCCGACGGCAGTGAGCAGGATGCCGACCAGCGCGAGCGCCGCGAGGCAGAGCAGCACGAGGCGGTACATCGTGACGCGCCCGAGCATCCGGTCGATCGTGGCGATCATGCGAACAGCTCTCCCTCGATCCCGGCGGAGCGCTCCAGGCGCCCGTCCGCCCACAGTCTGACCCACTCGATCCGCTCGCCGAGCGCAGCCGCGATCGCCGCCCCCTCGACGAAGAACAGGGCGGTGGCGGCGCCGTCGGCGACCAGGGCGCTGTCGGCGATCGCCCAGGTCGCCGCGACGGCGCGGGTCGGTTCGCCGGTGACGGCATCCAGGATGTGGTGCACGCCCGCCCAGGCGCGGCGGTTGCCCGCGCTGCCGCACAGCGCACCGGACCGCAGCGTCACGGCGGCGACCGCCCGAGCCGGATCGTCCGGATGCTCCAGCGCCACCCGCTCGGGACGCCCGGTGCCGCGGCCGCGGATGCGCAGGTCGCCGCTCGCGTCGATCACGGAATCGGGCAGGCCGTGCGCAGCGAGCACCTCGCCGACGAGGTCGACGAGGAGCCCTTTCCCCGCGGCGCCGACGTCGAGAGTCGCCGGGCGCAGCATGGTCAGGCGCTCGCCGTCCCAGGCGAGCGCATCCGCCCACGCGACCACCGGCGCCGGCGCGGACGCGGGGCCCAGCCGATAGGACCCGTCGTAGCCGAGCGCGGCCAGCCGGTCCCCGACCAGGGGCGAGATCCGGCCGCCGGTCACCGCGTGCAGACGCTCGTACACACCCAGCAGCGGCACCGCTTCGGGCGGCAGCGACCAGGTGCCCGGCTCCCGGGCCATCCGCGACACCAGGGAGTCGTCGCGGAAGCGCGACCATGCGCGGTCGAAGCGCTCGATCCGCTCGCTCACGGCGGTGCGCACCGGCTCGGGCAGGGGGTCGGGCGTCTCGACGCTCCAGGGGACGCCGATCGCCTCGAAGGCCCAGCGCGCCCCCGCGGTCACGCTCACTTCTTCGCGCGCGACTGGATCTGCTCGATCGCCTTCTGGAAGCCGCCGGAGGTGAGGGAGGAGCCGGAGACCCTGGTGACATCCGTCAGCTGGTCGATGCGCTTGCCCACGACCTTGTCGGAGATGCCGCTCGCGAACGCGGTCTGGTACTGCTTCGCATTGCCCCCGGATGCCTTCGGAGTGACGGTGATCGCGGTCACCGCGTCGTCTCTCAACGTCACCTTCACATCGATGGACTCCTGGCCGCCGGGCGACTGGTACTCGCCGGAGCCGGTGTAAGAGCCGTCCTGATAGCTCGCGCCACCCGCGCCCCCGGCAGCGGCGCCCCCCGCAGCGGAGCCCTCGGATGCGCTGTCGCCTGTGGTCGCCGCGGCGGCGCAGCCGGCGAGGGCGCCGACGAGTCCCGCTCCGATCAGGGGAGCGGCGAGGATGCGCGGTAGGCGCGGCGCGGCGCGGTCGATCACGTCGCCTCCAGCTGTCGAGTGTCGGATTCCCATTGTGGCGGGCAGGACCGGCGCCGAGCCGGGAATCCGCCGGACTGCGCCACAGCATCCGCCGTGCAGCACCCGCGCGCTGTGGTTCACTGACGGTCGTGTCCCGAGGTCCGGTCGCGCTGTCAGGTCGCGCCGCGGCGGTGCTGCTGCCGGGGTTCGTCGGCACAAAATTGCCGGAGTGGCTCGGCGAGCGGCTCTCCGAGGGGCTCGCGGGGGTGTGCCTGTTCGGCGAGAACATCGTCGACGCGGAACAGCTGCGGCGGCTGACGGACGCGATCCGCGCCGCGAACCCGCACGCCGTGATCGCGGTCGACGAGGAGGGCGGCGACGTCACTCGCCTGCACCACGCGACGGGCTCGCCCGACCCGGGCAACGCGATTCTCGGGCGCATCGACGACGTGGAGCTCACCGCATCCGTCGCCGCATCGGTCGCGCGGGAGCTGCGCGCCGCCGGCATCACCCTAAACTTCGCGCCGGACGTCGACGTCAACGCGAACCCCGACAATCCGGTGATCGGCGTGCGCAGCTTCGGCGCCGACGCCCGCCGCGTCGCGGCGCACGCCGCCGCGTGGGTCGCCGCGCACGAGGCCGAGGGGGTGGCGACCAGCGCGAAGCACTTCCCCGGGCACGGTGACACCGCGCAGGACTCGCACCTGGCCCTGCCGTCCGTCGATGTGGATGCGGAGGAGCTCGACCGCCGCGAGCTGCCGCCGTTCGCCGCGGCGATCGCCGCCGGTGCCCGCACGGTGATGTCGTCGCACATCCGGGTGCCCGCCCTCGACGAGCTGCCCGCCACGTTCTCGGCGCCGATCCTGCAGGGACTGCTCCGCGATCGGATGGGCTTCACCGGGGCGATCGTGTCGGATGCGCTCGACATGGCCGGGGCGAGCGGGACGCTCGGTATCCCCGCGGCGGCGGTGGCGGCGCTGCGCGGCGGTTGCGACCTGCTCTGCATCGGCACGCGGACCACGGACGAGCAGCTGCTGGTGATCGCGGGTGCGATCGAGGCGGCGGTGCTCCGCGGCGAACTCGCGGCGGAGCGGCTCGCGGACGCGGGCGCGCGGGTGCGCGCGCTCGCGGCGTCCGCGGCGTCTCCCGCGGTGCCGATGGCTCCCCACGAGGTGGACCTCGACCGGGTGCGGGGCGCGTTCGAGATCGCGCCCGGGCTCGTGGTGCCGACGGGCGCCACCGTCGTGGCGATCGAGACGACGCCGAACATCGCCGTGGGACCGACCCCGTGGGGTCTCGCCGCCGCCGGTGCCGAGGTGGTCGAGGTGCGCGAGCGCGATACCCTCCCCGCCGAGGGACCATGGATCATCGTGGGCCGGGCGAATCACCGCCACCGCTGGGTGCGGGAGCTGGCGGATGAGGCGCGCCGCCGGCATCCGGGCACCCTCGTCATCGACATGGGGTGGCCGTCGCCCGACCGCGCGTACGCCGACATCGCCACCTTCGGTGCGGCACGGATCGTCGGCGAGGCGCTGCGCGATCTGCTCGGCCTGCCACCGCGGTCGACCCTCTGATCATCGGACCGCCGAGCGCGAGGAGTAACCGTGGAAGTCATCATCCTCTCGGATGCCGCGCAGGTCGCCCGCGTCGCGGCGGCCGTGGTGGCCGAGGTCGCCGCGCGACCGAATGCGGTGCTCGGGCTGGCGACCGGGTCGTCGCCGCTGGGCATCTACCGCGAGCTGGCCGCCGCGGTCGAGCGCGGCGCTCTCGATCTCTCGACGACTCGCGGGTTCGCGCTCGACGAGTACGTCGGCATCCCGGAGGAGCACCCGCAGAGCTATGCGAGCGTGATCCGCGGCGAGGTGATCGAGCCGCTCGGAATGGATCCGGCACTGGTGCGGGTGCCGGACGGTCGCGCGCGCGACATCGAGGCGGCGTGCGACGAGTACGAGGCGGCGATCCGGGCGGCGGGCGGGATCGACCTCCAGATCCTCGGCGTCGGCGCGAACGGGCACATCGGCTTCAACGAGCCGACCTCCTCGTTCGCGTCGCGCACGCGGATCAAGACCCTCGCGCCCCGCACCCGCGAGGACAACGCGCGCTTCTTCGACTCCGTCGAGGAGGTGCCCACGCACTGTCTCACTCAGGGCCTCGGCACCATCATGGAGTCGCGCTGCGCGCTGCTCGTGGCGCAGGGCGAGGCGAAGGCGGATGCGGTCGCCGCGGTCGTCGAGGGCCCGGTGACCAGCGTGGTGCCCGGCTCGATCCTGCAGCACCACCGCCGGGCGACCATCGTGGTGGACGAGGCCGCCGCATCCGGTCTGCGCCTCGCGGACTACTACCGCTGGACCTACGCGCACAAGCCCGAGTGGCAGCGGGTGCCGCCGCTCGTCTAGGCCGCTCCGCCCCCCGCACCCATCCGGGAAGGAGATCGTTCGTTCCTTGAGCCTCCGGATCCGTCAGCGCAGCCGAGCCCCCTCCGCCCACACCCCGGTGACACGCCACTCTTCGTCCAGAGCGACGAGGTCCGCTGCCCAGCCCGGCTCGAGCAGGCCGAGCCGCCGGTCGAGACCGAGCGCCCGTGCCGGAACGAGGGTCAGTGCCGCGACCGCCTCGGCGGGCGCCGTGCCGAGTTCGAGTGCGCGACGGAGCGCGGCATCCTGGGTCAGGGTCGAACCGGCGATCGTGTCTCCGCCGGCGACTACCGCACGGCCCTCCCGCACGACCACGTGCAGGCCGCCCAGGCGGTACTCGCCGTCGGTGGCGCCGGCGGCCGCCATCGCGTCGGTGATCAGCGCGACCCGGCCGTGTGCCGAGCGCAACAGCATCCGCGCCACATCCGGGGCGACGTGCTCGCCGTCGAGGATCAGCTCGAGGGTCACCCGCGCGTCGGCGACCGCGGTGGGGACGGGACCGGGCGCGCGGTGGTGGATGCCGTGCATCGCGTTGAAGGCGTGGGTCAGGATCCGCGCGCCCGCGTCGAACGCGGCGGCGGTCCGCGCGGCGTCGGCCTCGGTGTGCCCCACCGCGGCGACCGCACCGGCGGCGGCGAATCGGGAGATGGCGTCGAGCCCGCCCGGCAACTCGGGGGCCACCGTGACGACCCGGAGGGCTCCGCGAGCCGCGTCGAGCAGCGCCTCGACATCACCGGGGTGCGGGGTGTGTAGGAACGCGGGATCGTGGGCGCCGGCGCGCTGCGGGGAGAGGAACGGTCCCTCGAGGTGCGCCCCGAGCACGAGCGGATCGCGCTCCGCGAGGTCGGCGATCGCCGCGAGCTGCTCGCGCAGCACCGGCAGGGGGTTCGCGACCAGGCTGACCACCGACCGGGTGGTGCCGTGCGCTCGGTGGGTGCTCAGCGCCGCGGTCAAGTCGTCGCCGAGGTCCTCGAAGGCGTGACCGCCGCCCCCGTGCCCGTGCAGGTCGATGAAGCCGGGCACGAGCCGGGCACCCGCCAGATCGATGCGCTCGTCGGCGCCGGGGGCATCCGCGCCGGATCCGACCGCGGCGATCCTGGCGCCGTCGATGAGCACCCAGGCGTCGGCCACCTCGCCGCGCGCGTCTATGCGCCGAGCGGAATGGAACAGCACCGACATGGCGCGAGCCTACGCGCCGGGCATACTGGGGAGCCGTCCGGATCGCCTGCGTGCTGAACCCGGCAAGAACGGAGGTGCGCCGCATGCGCAGGGGCACCAACCTTCCCGCGGTCGGCGGCTTCAACCAGGCGGTCGTGCTCGATCTGATCCGGCGCGCCCCCGAGGGCCTCAGCCGGGTCGAGCTCGCGGATGCCAGTGGCCTCTCCTCGCAGACGGTCACGAACGTCTGCCGACGGCTGCTGGAGGGCGGACTAGTGCGTGAGGTCGGCCGTGTCGTCGCGGGCCCCGGGAAGCCGCGGACCATCCTCGACATCGAACCCGCCGGGGGCTACGCGATCGGCGTGCACCTCGACCCGAGCTTCGTCACCTACGTCGTCGTCGACCTCGAAGGCTCCGTGATCGCCGACTCGCGCTCCCGCACCCCCACCGAGGTCCGGCCGAAGGACGTGCTGGTGAGCATGCAGCGCAACATCGAGGGGCTCGTCGACTCCTCGGGGATCGAGCGGTCGCGGTTGCTCGGCGTCGGTATCGCCGCTCCGGGCCCGATCGACCGTGAGGCCGGGATCGTGGACGATCCGCCGCTGCTGACCGGCTGGCACCGAGTGCCACTGCGCGACGCGCTCGCCGAGCGGCTCGCGTTGCCGGTAGCCCTCGACAAGGACGTCTCGGCGGTGGCGGTGGCGGAGGCGTGGTCCAGCGGGGTCACGGATGCCGGGGTGCTGTACTACGGCACCGGCATCGGGCTCGGGATGATCATCGCGGGCGAAGTGCTCCGCGGGTCCACCGCCAACGCGGGCGACAGCGGGCACCTGCGGGTGAGCGACGGAGGCCCGCTCTGCCGATGCGGCTTCCGCGGTTGCCTCGGCGAGAACTCGAGCCCCTTCACCATGACGCGGGCGGCGGCCCGCCGCGGCCTGCTCGTCGCGCCCGCCTCCGCCTCCGACACGATCGGCGTCGATGAGGCGTACTCGCGCCTCATCGCGCTCGCTCATGACGGGGTCCCGGAGGCGCTCGAGGTGGTGCTGCGCGTCGCGGACGACGTGGCCCGGGGTCTCGTGCTCGTCGCGAATCTGCTGGACGTGCCCCGGATGATCTGCGCCGGGCCGTTCTGGGACCGCCTGGCCAGCGTGGGCCTCGAGCGCATCCGCTCTGCCGTGGCGGCCGACCCCGCGCTGGTGGCGCCGCACCCGGTCCGCGTGGACGGCACCGCCCTCGGAGCGGATGTCGGCGCGATCGGGGCGGCCTGTCTCGTGCTGGATGCCGTCTACTCGCCGCGCCCCGCGGCGCTCCTGCTCCGACCCTGATGAAGCCGACGGGCCGGGGGCGAAGGATCGGGTCACGAACTCCGAGGACACCCTTGACACGGTTTAGTCCATACGGTTGATTAACTCACGACTCGTGGCGAGGAAGCCGCTCCCTCCGGCTCCCGACCGTGTCCGCATCCAGAGGAGTTTCGATGAGGAAACGCGCGCTCGCGGCGCTGGCCGTCGTGGCCTCGGCCGCCCTGATCCTGTCCGGTTGCTCCGGCGCTTCCGGCGACTCGAGCAGCACCATCAAGGTCGCCTACCAGAAGTACGGCACCTTCGTGCAGCTCGACAGCCTGATGAAGAAGGTGAAGAAGGAGTTCGAGGCGGCCAACAAGGGCATCACGGTCCAACTCCAGCCGATCCAGGCGGCGGAGGGCGACTACTACACCAAACTCGCGCTGCAGAACAAGTCGTCCTCGACCGCGCCGGACGTCATGTACGAGGACACCTTCCAGGTGAAATCGGATGTCGCGGCCGGCTACCTCGCCCCGCTCGACTCGTACATCGCCAAGTGGAACGAATGGGACCAGTTCCTCGGCAACGCCAAGCAGGCCGGCCTCGGGGACGACGGCAAGACCTACGGCATCTCGATGGGCACCGACACCCGGGCGCTCTGGTACAACAGGCAGCTGTTCCAGAAGGCCGGCCTCGACGTGCCCTGGAAACCGAAGACCTGGGACGAGGTGCTCTCGGCGGCGAAGACCATCAAGCAGAAGCTGCCGGGCGTCATCCCCTTCAACGTCTACTCCGGCAAGGCGCAGGGCGAGGCGGCCACCATGCAGGGCTTCGAGATGCTCCTGTACGGGACCAAGGACACCCTCTACGACACGAACGGCAAGAAGTGGGTCGCGGGCTCGAAGGGTTTCTCGGACTCCCTTCAGTTCGTCCAGGAGGTCTATCAAGGAGGCCTCGGCCCCACTCCGCAGCAGGCTCTCGATAAGAACATCGGCACCACGATCTCCTCCGAGTGGCTGCCCAAGGGCAAGCTCGCGATCTCCCTCGACGGCTCCTGGCAGTCCGGCACCTGGCTGAGCACGGGCACGGCACCGTGGCCGGAGTGGAACGACGTCATGGGTCAGGCGCCGATGCCCACCCAGAACGGGCAGTCGCCAGGAGCGACCAGCATGTCCGGCGGCTGGACCCTCGCCATGGGCTCCAAGAGCAAGAACAAGAGCGCCGCCTGGAACTTCATCAAGCTCGCCCTGAACAAGGAGAACTCGATGGGCTACGACATCGCGGCCAGCCAGATCGCGGTGCGCAAGGACGTCGCGGCCGACCCGGCGTATCAGAAGGCGAACCCGTCGTTCGAGTTCTTCAGCTCGATCGTGCCCGTGACGAACTTCCGCCCGGCGACTCAGGACTATCCGAAGATCTCCAACGCGATCACGGTGGCGATGGAGGCGGTGATGACCGGGCAGCAGAGCCCGAAACAGGCGGCGGCCGACTACGACCAGACACTGACCTCGATCGTCGGCGACAAGAACATCACGAAGTGACGGCGATGGTCGCGCCCGAAGCGCCGCTCGCTCCAAACGGTCCCCGCACGGATCGCCGGGGCCGACGGCGCACTGGGCGCGCCCTGAGCCGATCGACGCCGTTGCTGCCGGCCGTGGTGCTGCTGGCGGTCTTCCTCATCGGCCCGATCGTGCAGGCGTTTTACGGAGCCCTCACCAACTCCTCGCTCACCGGCTCGGCAGCGCAGGAGAGCGAGTTCGTCGGGCTGCAGAACTTCGCCGACCTGTTCGCCGATCCGGTCTTCCCGAAATCGGTGCTGCTGACCACCGCGTTCCTCGTGTTCTCCGCGATCATCGGTCAGAACGTGCTGGGCCTGGGCCTGGCGCTGCTGCTGCGCACCGGCAGTCGGCCGGTGCGGGTGGGGGTGTCGACCGTCGTCGTGGGCGCATGGATCATGCCGGAGATCGTCGCCTCGTTCGCCGCGTACGCGTTCTTCGCCGAGGAGGGCACCCTCAACTCCATTCTCGGCGCCGTCGGGATCGCCGGCCCCTCCTGGCTGTACAGCTTCCCGATGCTGTCGGTCATCCTCGCGAACGTCTGGCGTGGCACCGCCTTCTCGATGCTCGTCTACTCGGCCGCGATCAACGACGTTCCGCCGGAGATCACCGAGTCGGCGGAGGTGGACGGGGCCACCGGGTGGCAGCGGCTCATCCGCATCACCATCCCGATGATCAGGCGTTCCATCTCCACGAACCTCATGCTCACGACCCTGCAGACCCTCAGCGTGTTCACCCTGATCTACGTGATGACCGGCGGCGGCCCCGGCACGAACTCCTCGACCCTGCCGGTTCTCGCCTACCAGGAGGCGTTCTCGTTCTCCCAGCTCGGGTTCGGCACGGCGATCGCGGTCATTTTGCTGCTGGTCGGCGCGCTGTTCTCGATCATCTACCTGCGTGCCTTGAAGCCGGAGGTGGACTGATGGCGGCGGAGGGACTCACTGCGCCGCGGCACCGGAGTCTGCGCCTCGTATCCACTCTCGTGCTCGTGCTGATCGGCATCTGCTTCCTGCTGCCGCTGGTATGGGTGGTCCTCGCCAGCTTCGACGGGTCGGCGACCCTGACCGCGAAGGCGCCCTCGCCGTTCACCCTCGACAACTTCGTCAAGGTGCTCACGCCCGAGAACGCCTGGATCCCGCTCGGCAACAGCCTCCTGCTCTCCGCCGGATGCGCGCTGGTCACCGTCGTCGTCGCGGTCCTCGCGGCGTATCCGCTCAGCCGGTACTCGGTGCGCTCGAACCGGGCGTTCCTTTACGGCATCCTGTTCGGCACCGGCCTGCCGATCACGGCGATGATGGTGCCGGTCTACAGCCTGTTCGTGAGCCTGGACCTGCTCAACTCCTACCCGGGGATCATCCTGTTCCTGGCCGCGACGAGTCTGCCGATGGCGATCTGGATGGCGAAGAACTTCATGGATTCGGTGCCGATCTCCATCGAGGAGGCCGCCTGGACCGACGGCTCGTCGATGCTGTCCACCCTCGGCCGGATCGTGGTGCCGCTCATGCGACCCGGGATCGGGGTCGTGTTCATCTTCGTCTTCATCCAGGCGTGGGGGAACTTCTTCGTGCCGTTCATCCTCATCACCGACCAGGCGGCGATGCCCGCGGCGGTCAGCATCTACTCCTTCTTCGGGGCGTACGGCGCCGTCGCGTACGGGCAGCTCGCGGCGTTCTCGCTGCTCTACTCGGTTCCGGTGCTCGCGCTCTACCTCCTCGTCCAGCGACTCTCCGGCGGATCGTTCGCGCTCGCCGGAGCGGTCAAGGGCTGAGCCACCCCTTCCGTCCGTCCCCTCACCCCTCGAACTCCGGAGGACATCCGTGCACGACCTCACCGCGCTCCTGCAGGAGCGGATCTTCCGCCAATACCACGAGCGCATCGTGCCCGCCCGCTACCGGACGCTCGCGCCCGCGCGGGTGGAGGCGTGGGAGGCGCCGGGCGAGCCGGTGCCCTTCGCGGATGCCGTAGCGCAGGACTTCGCGCCGTTCCCGCCGGGCGCGGCGTGGGGACGGCCGTGGGGCACGACCTGGCTGCGGATCACGGGTGAGGTCCCCGCGGACTGGCCGGCGGGCGCTCCGGTGGAGCTCGTCGTGGATCTGGGCTTCTCGGCCAGCCAGCCCGGGTTCCAGGCGGAGGGGCTCTACTGGGACGAGTCGGGTCGGATCCTCAAGGGGCTCGAGCCGCGGAACACCCACCTCGCCCTGACCGGTGGTCCCGGCGCATCCTTCACCGTGTACGTCGAGGCGGCGTCCAATCCGGATGTCGCGGGGCCGTGGCACTTCCAGCCGACGCCGCTCGGCGACGTCGAGACCGCGCCCGCCGAGCCGATCTACCGGTTCCAGCACGCCGCGGTGGGGCTGCTCGACGTGGCGGCGTTCGGGCTGGAGCGGGACGTGTGGGTTCTGGACGGCCTGGCGCGCGAGCTGCCGCCCTCCTCGCCGCGGCGCGCCGGCATCCTGCGTGCCCTGGAGCGTGCGCTGGACGTGCTCGATCCGGAGGACGTGCCCGGAACCGCCGCCGCCGCGCGGGCCGAGCTTTCCGGGGCGCTCGCCGCGACCAACGGCAGCACCGGGCACCGGGTCGCGGCCGTAGGGCACGCGCACATCGACTCGGCGTGGCTGTGGCCCGTCCGGGAGACGCGGCGGAAGGTGGCGCGCACCTGGTCGAACGTGCTCGACCTCATGGCGGTGTACCCCGACCTGGTGTTCGCCGCCTCGAGCGCCGTGCAGTACTCCTGGATCAAGGAGGACTACCCCGAGCTGTTCGAGCGGCTGCGGGCGGCCATCGCCGACGGGCGGTTCGTGCCGGTCGGGGGGATGTGGGTCGAATCCGACACCAACTTGCCCGGCGGCGAGGCGATGGCCCGGCAGTTCGTGGCAGGGAAGGGCTTCTTCCTGCGCGAGTTCGGCATCGAGACCGACGAGGTCTGGCTCCCGGACTCGTTCGGCTACTCCGGGGCGCTGCCGCAGATCGTGGCCGCCTCGAACTCGTCGAACTTCCTCACGCAGAAGATCTCCTGGAACGAGACGAACCGCTTCCCGCATCACAGCTTCGACTGGGAGGGCATCGACGGCACCCGCGTGCTCACGCACTTCCCCCCGGTCGACACCTACAACTCCGAGCTGACGCCGGCGGAGCTCGCCCGCGCCGAGCGGCAGCACAGCGAGCGCGGGGTCAGCGACCTCTCGCTCGTGCCGTTCGGGTTCGGCGACGGCGGCGGCGGTCCGACTCGCGAGATGGTCGAGGCGGCGCACCGGCAGGGCGACCTCGACGGGTCGCCGCGGGTCAGCGTGCAGCGTCCGGATGCGTTCTTCGCCGAGCTGCGCGAGTCCCTGCCGCATCCGCCCGTGTGGTCGGGGGAGCTGTACCTCGAGTTCCACCGCGGCACCTACACCTCCCAGGCGCGCACCAAGCACGGCAATCGCCGCGCCGAGCACCTGCTGCGGGAGGCCGAGCTGTGGGCGGCGACCGCCGCGGTGCGCGCCGGATCTGCGTACCCGGCGGATGAGCTGCGGCGGGCGTGGGAGAGCGTGCTGCTGAACCAGTTCCACGACATCCTCCCCGGGTCCTCGATCGCGTGGGTGTACCGCGTCGCCGAGCGGGAGTACGCCGCCGTCACCCAGGCGGCCGAGCAGGTCATCGCGGATGCCCTGGCCGCCTTGGGGGCGGGGGCGGGAGCCGAGACGCAGGTCGCGTTCAACGCGTCGCCGTTCCCCGTGGCCGGCGTGCCCGCGCTGGGCGCCGGAGCGGCCGCGCGCGCGTCCGGGACCGCTACCTCGGACGGGGACGGCTTCGTGCTCGAGAGCGCCGCGCTGCGAGCCCGGATCGACGGATCGGGCGCGCTCGTGTCGCTCGTCGACCTCGCCACCGGGCGGGAGGCGATCGCCCCCGGCGCGCGGGGGAACGAGCTGCAGCTCTTCCGCGACACCCCGAACAAGTGGGACGCGTGGGACATCGACCGCGCCTACCAGCGGATGCCGATGGAGGGCATCCGCGCCACGGGGGTGCACCTCTCCGGCGAGCGGATCGAGGCGCACTACGCGCTCGGCGCCTCGACGGCGGTGCAGCGGATCGGTCTCGCGCCCGACGGGCGAGCGCTCGAGATCGAGACCGAGGTCGACTGGCACGAGCGGCAGAAACTGTTGAAGCTCGCGTTCGCGTTCGACGTGCACGCCGACACCGCGGCATCCGAGATCCAGTTCGGCCACATCCGCCGCCCTACGCATCAGAACACCTCGTGGGACGTCGCCCGCTTCGAGACCGTCGCGCACCGTTGGCTGCGGGTCGACGAGCCGGGCTTCGGGGTCACGCTCGCCAACGACCGGGTGTACGGCCACGACGTATCGCGGATCGCGCGCGACGGCGGCGGCACGACCACGCTCGTGCGGGAGTCGCTGCTGCGGGCACCGCTGTTCCCCGACCCGGACGCCGACCAGGGCCGGCACGTGTTCCGGCACGCGATCTCGCTCGGGTCGCTGCTCGACGGGGTCGCCGAGGGCTACCGGGTGAACCTGCCGCTGCGCCGGGTGCCGGGGGCGCCGGTGGACCCGCTCGTGCGGGTGGAGGGGTCGGATGCGATCGCGATCGAGGCGGTGAAGCTCGCCGAGGACGGCTCGGGCGACGTCGTGGTGCGGCTCTACGAGGTGCAGGGCGGCCGCGCGATCGGGCGCCTGATCCCCGGCTTCGACGCGGGGGCTGCGGTGCGGGTGGACCTCCTCGAGCGTCCGTGGCCCGACCAGCCGGCGGATGCGCGGGAGCTCCGCCTCCGCCCCTTCGAGCTGATCACGGTGCGCATCCCGCGCAGCTGAGCGCAGGCCCCGGGCACGAACCTCGGCGGCCCGATCTCGGCATCGGACGTGCCCGGTGAGGCGCGTGGGCCTCCTGCGCCACTCCAGCACCACCCGATGCCGAGATCGGGCACGGGCCGCCGGGGGTCCGGCACGGGGGTCGGGGCTCGGGTGCGGATGGGTGAACACTGGCGCGGGGCGCTGGACCGAATCCGCGGAGCCGGGGAACTGGACCGAATCCGCCGAGCCGATCGCGCCGGACCGCAGCTGCGGTCAGCGCGCGCCGGGCCGCAGGCCGGGCAGCAGGCTCATGGCAGGAGGAGCACGTGGTCGCGATCGGCCGGCTCGAGCAGATCGGGCAACCGCGCGTCGAGAGTCGCCAGCACGGCGCCGCTCGAGGCGGCGAGGTTCACGAGATGGATGTCGGTGACCTGACGGTACCCGCCGACACGCACGAGCCCGACGGTCGGAGCGGTCAGCGAGGACCCGTCATCGAGGAAGCGGTGGTGCGGGAGGGCGCGGAGCCGCGTCAGCATCCCGACAGCATCGGCGAAGGCGACCGCCCTTCCGACGGCAGCGGGGGTCATCGACAGCCGGACGAGTCCGAGCTCGGTTATGGCGCAGGTCGCCCACTCTCCCTGCCAGTCGGAGAACCAGTTCCGCGCCCGAGCATGATGTACGTGCTGCGGCCAGGTCAGGGCCACCAGGACGTTGACGTCGACCAGCGCCAGGGACGGCACCGGTCACACCCCGTCGCGGACTGCGTTCACCACGTCCAGATGGAGAGGCGGCGCGTCCCGGGCCGCCTCGAATGTCGGGAATCCGTCGGCGACCGGCGCCGACGCCGTCAGCCCTCGCCTCGCCATCCGGGATACCGCGTCCCCGAGCGAGATGCGCTCGTCCCGTGCCATCGCTCGCGCGGCCGCTAGTACGGACTCGTCAAGGTCGAGGGTTGTGCGCATCAACGCATCATACCATCACCGCATATCGCAGCGCGGGGCGCGTGGCCTCAGCGGAAGATGATGGTGCGGTCCCCGTCGAGCAGGATGCGGTGCTCGGCGAACCAGCGGACCGCCTGGGTCAGCGTGCGGCTCTCCTCGTCCTGCCCGATCGCCCGCAGCTGCTCCCAGGACGGGCTGTGGTCGACGCGCACCACGTTCTGCTCGATGATCGGGCCCTCGTCGAGGTCGGGGGTGACGAAGTGGGCGGTCGCTCCGATGAGCTTCACCCCGCGGGCGTGCGCCTGACGGGAGGGGTTCGCTCCCGCGAACCCCGGGAGGAACGAGTGGTGGATGTTCACCGCGCGCCCGGCGAGCGCCGCGCAGAGCCCGGGGGAGAGGACCTGCATGTAGCGGGCCAGTACGACCAGCTCGATGTCGTGCTCCGCGACGACCTGCAGGATGCGCTCCTCCATCGCCGCCTTCTCGGCGTCGTCACGCACCGGGTGCGCCGCGAACGGCACGTCGTAGAAGGCGGCGAGCTCGCCGAGATCGGGGTGGTTGCCGAGCACCAGCGGCACGTCGATCGGCAACTGCCCCGCGCGTCGGCGGAACAACAGGTCGTTCAGGCAGTGCGCGGCGGTGGACACCAGCACCAGGGTGCGCAGCCGCCGGCCGACCTCATCGAGCCGCCACCGCATCCCGTACCGCTCGACCACCGGCGCGAGGGCGTTCTCGAACCCGGCGCGGTCGACGGCCGACTCCACCTGCAGGCGCATGAAGAATCGGCCGGTGTCGGCGCTGGAGAACTGCTGCGATTCGGTGATGTTGCCGGCGGCCTCGACGACTGCGCCGCTGATCGCGTGCACGATGCCCGGGCGGTCCTCGCAGACGAGGGTGAGGATCCAGTGCGTCGCGGCCACGGACTCAGCGTAGGGCGGCGCGCCCCGGGCGGACGCCCTCCGGCGATGGAGGCCGCCCGGTAGAGTCCCCCTGCATTCATCCTGAAAGCAATCGGCATCCGCCCCCGAGGATCCTGGGAGCCACCCATGGCGCAGACCGACGTCGCATCCACCGAGCCCGCCACCCGCGGGGGGATCGAGGAGACCGGCCTCGAGACCATCGTCGAGTCCGAGCGGCACGGCCGCCCCTCGGGGCTGTTCTGGCCGTGGTTCGCCGCGAACGTGTCGGTGTTCGCCATCGCCTACGGCGCCTACGTGCTCGGCTTCGGCATCTCGTTCTGGCAGGCGGTCGTGGTCGGGGTGGTCGGCATCGCGGTGTCGTTCCTCCTCGTCGGGGTGGTGTCGCTCGCCGGGAAGCGCGGCTCGGCTCCCACGATGGTGCTGAGCCGGGCGATGTTCGGCGTCGACGGGGCTCGCGTCGTCGCGCTGCTGTCGTGGGTGCTCACCGTCGGGTGGGAGACGGTGCTCACCGTCAGCGCCGTGTTCGCGGTGGATGCGACCGTCGCCGCGCTCGGCGGGCCGGCCGACAGCCCGGTCGCCAAGGTGGTCGCGCTCGTCGTCGTGGCCGCGGTGGTCGTCACCGTCGGGGTGGTCGGATTCCGGTTGATCATGCGCCTGCAGCGGGTGATCACCCTCGTCACCTCGGTGGTCACCATCGTCTACCTGATCACCGTCCTGCCGCTGATCGACCTCGGCAGGGGGATGTCGACCCCGGCCGGGCCGCTCGCCGCCGTCATCGGCGCGCTGGTCTTCATGATGACCGGATTCGGCCTCGGCTGGGTCAACGCGGGAGCGGACTACTCCCGCTACCTGCCGCGGAACGCGAGCGGACGCGGGGTGGTGGGCTGGACCACCTTCGGGGCGGCGCTCCCGCCGGCGGTGCTGCTCGTCGCGGGACTGCTGCTCGCCGGCTCCTCGACGAAGCTCTCCGACGCGATCGGCTCGTACTCGCTCGGCCCGCTCATCCCCCTCACGCAGCCGTGGTTCATCGTCCCGTTCGCGATCGTCGTGATCCTCGGACTCATCGCGGGGGCCGTGATGGACATCTACTCCTCGGGGCTCGCCCTGCTCGCCGTCGGCCTGCGGGTGCGACGCCCCGTCGCGGCCGGCATCGACGGGGTCATCATGGTGCTCGGCTCGCTGTACGTGCTCTTCGTCGCGAAGGACTTCTTCTACCCGTTCCAGGGCTTCCTCATCACCCTGGGCGTGCCGGTCGCGGCGTGGGCGGGCGTCTTCATCGCCGACGTGCTGCTCCGCCGCCGCGACCTGGCCGACCGTGAGCTGTACGAGCGCACCGGGCGCTACGGCGGCATCCGCTGGCTGGCCATCGGCTTGCTCGCGTTCGGCACTGTCGTCGGCTGGGGATTCGTCACCAACAGCTACGCGCCCTGGCTCGGCTGGCAGGGCTACCTGCTCTTCGGGCTCAAAGATGCCTGGGGCGGCGCGAACCTCGGGGTGCTGTTCGCGCTCGTGATCGGCTTCGTCGGGTACTTGGTCGGCGGACGCGGATCGGTGCGCCGGCAGGAGGCGCTGCCGGCGCCCGAGGCCGCGCGGTGACCGGCAGCCCCTGGCTCGTCGCAGTCGACCTGCAGCGGATCTTCGCCGATCCCGCCAGCGCCTGGGCGGCAGCCCGGTTCGCGGAGGCGGCGGCAGGCGTGGAGCGGATGCTCCCCGTCTTCGACGGGCGCACGGTGCTGACCCGCTTCGTCGCCCCCGGCACACCGCTCGGCGCCTGGCTCGACTACTACCGGCAGTGGCCGTTCGCTCTGGTGCCGCGGGACTCGCCGTTCTACGAGCTCGCCGACCCGTTCGACGGGCTGGGGCTGCCGGTGGAGACGCGGACCACCTTCGGGAAGTGGGATGCCGCGCTGTCGGCGGCGATCGACGGATCACGGGAGCTGGTGCTCGCC
>JACRGJ010000035.1 GCA_016212425.1 Micrococcales bacterium
AGACGCTGAGCTACGCGGTGAACATGGCCGCGAAGCGCGAGGCGGCGCGCCGCGGCGTCGAGGATGTGGTCTTCGTCTCGAGCGACGGGCTCCTGCTGGAGGGCCCGACGGCGAACCTGGTGCTGCGCGTCGGGGGAGAGCTGCTCACCCCCTCCACCGATCTGGGCGTCCTCGAGGGCACCTCGCAGGGCGACGTCTTCCGCTGGGCCGAGACACAGGGCATCCCCACCGCCTACCGGCGCCTCCCGGTGGACGTCCTGAAGGAGGCGGAGGCGGCGTGGCTGATCTCGAGCGTCCGCCAGGCCGCGCCGATCCGGCTCGTCGAGGGCACCGCCGTCCCGATCGACCGCGCGTTCAGCTCGGCGATGAACGAGTTCCTCCTCGCACGAACGGACTGACCCCGCGCCGAACGCCCAGCGCCGATCTCCGGTCTCCGCGGCGTCTGCCCCCGGCTTCACACCGACAACAGCTGTTCTCGGTCGGGACAGGGGAGATCCCGGCGGCCGGCGCCGACAACAGCTGTTGTCGGCAACACGCCGGAAGCACCCCGGCGGGGCTCGCACAGGGAAGAGGGCCGGTCTCCCGGCCCCCCGTGTCGGCGGATCCCCCTCCGCGACATCCCCCTGACGAGGCTGCACTGGCGGCGGTGGATCGGAGCGCGACCGGGGCTACCCCCGTAACCCGGTCCTTCTCGACGATGTCCACCGCCGCCTCTAGTCCCCCGACTAGTGCAATGACGACGCTATCCGCGGCATCCGGCCGCGCGCGCCCCCCACATCGGGTCACCCCCGTCCAGGGCACATCCGGGCATGACGAAGGGCCCCCGCGCCCGCGTTCCCACCGGCCGGAGCCGGCTTCCGAGGCGGTGCACGCACACGCACCCGGGGGGTTCGTCGAGGCCTTCGAGGGCCCTTCTGTCACCGGGAGTCCTTCCGGCTTTCGCCTTCCGGTCTCCTCGGTGGGTCGAGAATGGCAGGGCGTGCCGGGACCGCGCAAGCGGTCAAGTCTCGCTAGAGGGTTGAAGCTTCGACCGCGTCCGCCAGAAGAGCGACGAGCGCATCCAGCTGCACCGAGCCGGATCCGGTCTCGGTCGCCTCCGCACCGTCGAGAGCGCGCGCGGCCAGACCCGCTTTCGAATCGATGAGCTCGGCGATCCGGCGGTCGATCGTCTGGGCGGCGATGATCCGCCATGCCGTCACCGGCAGGGACTGCCCGATCCGGTGAACCCGGTCGATCGCCTGCGTCTGTTCCGCGTCGGTCCAGCTCAACTCCGCCAGCACGACGTTGGAGGCGGCCTGCAGGTTCACACCGACCCCGGCCGCGGTCAGCGAGCAGACCGCCACCGCGACCGAGGGGTCGTTCGCGAAGGCGTCGATCTGCGCCTGCCGCGACTTCGCCGACTGGTCGCCGCGGATCGAGATCGTCGTCAAGCCCGCGCGGTGGAAGTGCTGCTCCGCGGCATCCATCACGTCGATGTGCTTGGCGAAGAACACCACCTTGCCCACGTTGCGGGCGAGGTTGACGGTGTAGTCGGCCGCCGGGGTCGCCTTGGCCTGCCCGATCCGCCGCACCATGGTGAACACGTTGTCACCGGGAGCGCCCTCGCCGCCCTGGCTGCGGTTCTCCTCCAGCTCCGCGTGGGCGACGAGGCGGATGACCTCCGCCGGCGCCATCTCCGGCCGCGAGACCGAGACGCGACGGTAGCGCTCGAGGAGCCGCGTCACCAGCGCCCGCTCCGCCTCGCGGATGGAGCGGCCCTCCTCCCCGTCCAGCTCGACGGGGATGTCGGCGATCCGCCGCGCGGGGATGTCGGAGGCGACGTCCGCCTTCTTCCGGCGGACGATACCCATGTCGACCACAGCCTTGCGAGCGGCCCCGAAGAAACCGGGATCGCCGGGATTCAATTCGGTCTCCTCGAGCCGGTGCATCAGCTCGGCGAGCGGCTTCTTCTCGTCGATCCAACCGAGGTACTGCCAGATCATCCGGAAGTCCTCGATCTGATTGATCAGCGGTGTGCCGGTCAGGGCGATCATCAGCGCTCGGGGGTGGGCGGCGCGGATCGAGCGCGAGAGGGTCTGCACGTTGCGGGAGCGCTGCGAGTCGCGGTTCTTGATGAAGTGCGCCTCGTCGACGATCATCCCCTTGAATCCGCGACGACCGAGCCAGGCGACGTGCCGGTCGAGCACCTCGTAGTTCACGACGACGATGTCGGCGAAGGCGTCCAGGTCCTCGCCGTCTCCGTGCACGACGGTGACGCTGCGCTGGGGCGTCCACTTCTCGACCTCGCGGGCCCAGTTCATCTTCACCACATTCGGCACGACAACGAGCAGCGGATACGACGCGGTGACGAAGGCGGAGACGAGCGCCTGCGCCGTCTTTCCCAGGCCCGGCTCATCGGCGAGCAGGTAGGTGCGGTGACCCTGTTTCGCGCTCGCGACGAAACGCGCCTGGTGGCGCATCAACTCGAGCCCACCCGGGGTCTGCAGCGGGCCGCCCTCGGGCAGCGGCATGGTCGCCGCACCCTGGCCGCCCTGCTCGAAGGAGCGGAACAACGGCTCCATCAGCTCCCAGTTCGACAGCCGCCCGGACACCGAAGGGACCGCGGCGCCGGTACTGAAGTCCGGCGCCAGGAACGGATTGGACATCTGGTACTGCCGCACGGACTGCGGCACCACCTGCCGCTCCTCCGCCGCCGGCTTCGCGGGGGTCTCGGTGACGATGACAAGCTCGTCCGGACTGAGCTCCGCACCCGCGTCGAGCAGCATCGCCCGCCGCACCTCCTGCGCCTGCGGGCCGAGGGGCGACGTATCGGTGAGTAGCTGGATCAGCGAGCTGTCGCGTGCCGCGGTCTTCGCCATGATCGTGGCGATGCCCTCGAGGCGAGTCAGCTCCTTGTTGCGCTCGGTCTCGCCGATCGACGCATCCGACTTGATGCGGGCGCGCTCCTCGCGCACCAGCATGGCCACGATGCGGAACCGGATACGCCCGGAGGAATTGACCTTGCCGCGCTCGGCGGCGTTCTCGATGGCGCGCACGGTACGGGCGAGCACGGGGATGATGCCCGCCTCGTCCTGGTGGGCGCGTCGTCGCTGCGGTGCGCGGTGGTGCCCAGAACTGCGCTGGGGCTGCTTCTGCCCGGTCTGGGCCATCGTTCTCCTCGGCGCCGGACGGCGCTTCCTCTGCGGGTGGCTCGGCGGTTCGGCCCAGGAGATGGGCCGGACCGAGCCAGATGACGATCGCGACCCGCTGGATCCGCGAGGATCCAGAACCCAGACCCGGCATCAGCCGGTGGGCGCGTCGCAGGGGCGATCCTACCCCACCGGACCGTGTCGATGGAGGTCAGCGGCGCGCTGTGGATTCGCGCGCGCCGTTGCGGTCGTCCGCCACCCGCACCTTCACGAAGGCACCGACGAGGAGGAAGAGCACGGCGGCGGCGAACTGCGCGCTCTGCCACCAGGTTCCCGAGAACGCGAATGGGTACACGGGGTTCCAGAGCACGGCGACGACGCCGAGCAACGGCAGCCACCACCAGTGCCGAGCCTGAATGGCGAACCATCCGCAAATGAGGGCGAAGATCGCCACGACGAAACGCACGACGAGGAAGGCCTCGCTGCCGAGTAGAGCGATTCCCGCCAGCAGAGCCATCACGGCGACCACAGCTGGTGCGAGGGCGAGTCGGCGGCGGCCGTCCCCCGGGTACCGCTGCGGGGTCGCCCTGGTCGTCACCTCTCCAGCCTAGGTCCCGCTGTCCGAGCCGGTACGGCGAAGGGGCGCGAGGCCGGTCCGGGCCGGGCCCTCGATGGGCGCGCCGTCGGCAGCGAAGCGCGAACCATGTGCGGGGCAGTCCCAGCTGTGCTCGAGGTCGTTCCAGCTCACCACCGCGCCGAGGTGCGGACACACCGCGCACAGTGCCCTGGTCTCGCCCCCGATCGTGGAGACCGCCGCGGGTCGCAGCCCGACCCGGCCGACGGCGCCGCTGCCCTCCGCAGGGGATCCGGGCACCCTGCGCGACAACGCCCCGACCCAGCCGCGCAGATACCACTCCCCCACCGCGAGGTACTCCCCCAGTTGGCTGCCCATCGCATACGGCAGGGTGGGCCGCCGGTGCAGCACGGTCTGCCAGGGTCTCCCGCCGCCGAGCAGGTCGGCGCTCAGGGTCAGCGCCACCGCCACCGCGTCCGTCAGCCCCCCGTCGCCGAATCCCGTCGCCAGGAAGATGCGACCGCGACCGCGCGGGAGCCAGCCGACGAAGGGCACTCGATGCGGACTGAGATAGCCCTGCAGAGACCAGCTGCCCAGGTGCTCCGCCGACGGCCACCACCGGGCGGTCTCCTCGGCGATCGACTCGGCCACCATGGCCGGCGACGCCGCACGTCCCGTGCCGTGGGCGCCGCCCCCGGTGACGAGCAGCCCGTCGGCACCGCGGATGGTGCGCAGGGCCGCATCGACGCCGGTCGCCATCGCCTCGGGCAGCTGCGCGTCCGGGGGGACACGGGACTCGAGCAGGTACGACCGCCGCGGCGCGAGCTTGGCGAAGTAGAGGCCGCGGTCGAGGATCGGCGTCCCGGTCGCAAGCACCACCCGGGCCGCCGCGAGGACTCCTCGATCGGTCTGCACGAGAGCGGGGCTCGACGCCCGCACGTCGAGCACCCGGGTGTGCTCGATGATCCGACCGCCCCGTCGCTGAAGCTCGGCGGCGAGAGCGGCGAGCAGCGCGGGCGCATCCACCAGCAGCTGTCCGCCCAGGCGGATGGCGGCGCTCGTCCGCCAGGGCAGCCCGGTGTCCGACGCCGGCTCGGCGTCGATGCCGAGCGCTCGTGCGAGCACGAGCTCGTCGCCGAGGCGCTCCGCGCCGCGCGACCCGACGGCGAAGCTCAGGGCGTAGCGCTCGCTCGCCGGCACGCCGAGCCGGTCGACGGCTCCCCGCAACCACTCGAGGGCTTCGAGCTGGCTCTGCGCGTAGGCGGCGGTCACGGTGGCGGTATTGCGGGCCCGGACCTCGCGCAGCCGGTCGCCCTGCAACACCGAGGCGACACCCCCGGCTCGACCGCCGGCCCCCGAGCCGATGGCATCCGCGTCCACCACCGCCACCCGGCGACCCCGTTCGGCCAGCAGCACCGCCGTGACCAGACCGACGACGCCCGCACCGACGACGACCTCGTCGACGCGGATGCCGTCCTCGAGCGGGGCGGCCCGTCGCGTCCGGGTCTCGGTGTCCGCCATAAATCCTCCCTCGCACCGTTGCCCGAATCTACCGGCGGGACGAGCGAGGCATCAGAAGGAGGATCGGATGCTCAGTCCTCTCGCGAGCTGCGTCGACGCAGGTGGCTGACCAGGGAGGCGCCGAGCAGCACGATGAGCACCATCAGCGTCGTCGTGAACAGCGCGCTGCCCCCGTCGAGCGCCGTCGTCGAGTCGACCACCCTCGCCTGCAGTCGCTCCCGAG
>JACRGJ010000036.1 GCA_016212425.1 Micrococcales bacterium
GGCCCGCCGGACCGATCGGCGGCGCCGCCTCGTTCTTTCCAGGAGGACCCCAGTGTTCAGAGCCGTCGCGAGGATCTTCCGCACCCCCGACCTGCGTCGCAAGATCCTCTTCACCCTCGCGATCATCGCGCTGTTCCGCCTGGGGTCCTTCATCCCGGCGCCGTTCGTCGACTTCCAGAACGTGCAGGCGTGTCTGGCGGGCAACGCCGGAGCGAGCGGGCTTTACACGCTCGTGAACCTGTTCTCCGGCGGGGCGCTGCTCAAGCTCTCGATCTTCGCGCTGGGCATCATGCCCTACATCACCGCGTCGATCATCGTGCAGCTGCTGCGCGTGGTGATCCCCCACTTCGACACGCTCTACAAGGAGGGGCAGGCCGGGCAGGCGAAGCTCACCCAGTACACCCGGTACCTCACGATCGCCCTCGGAGTGCTGCAGTCGACCACCCTCATCACCGTGGCCCGCTCGGGCCAGCTGTTCTCGGGATCGGGCAACACCACCGCCTCCTGCACGCAGCTGATCACCTCGCAGGGCTCGGAGTGGTACGGCACCCTGCTGATGGTCATCACCATGACCGCCGGCACCGGCCTCATCATGTGGCTCGGCGAGCTCATCACCGAGCGCGGCATCGGCAACGGCATGTCGCTGCTGATCTTCACCTCGATCGCCGCCGCTTTCCCGTCCTCGCTCGGCTCGATCCTGCAGCAGCGCGGGCTCACCACCCTCATCCTGGTGATCATCATCGGCGTCTTCATCGTCGCCGGCGTGATCTTCGTCGAGCAGTCCCAGCGGCGCATCCCCGTGCAGTACGCCAAGCGGATGGTGGGCCGGCGCACCTACGGCGGCAACAACACCTACATCCCGATCAAGGTGAACATGGCGGGCGTCGTCCCGGTGATCTTCGCCTCGTCGCTGCTGTACCTGCCCGCTCTCATCGCGCAGTTCAATCAGCCCCAGCCCGGCAAGGCGCCCCAGCCCTGGGTGCAGTGGATCACCGACTACCTCACCCGCGGCGACCACCCGCTCTACATGGCGATCTACTTCCTGCTCATCGTGGGCTTCACGTACTTCTACGTCGCGATCACCTTCAACCCCGAGGAGGTCGCCGACAACATGAAGAAGTACGGCGGCTTCATCCCCGGCATCCGCGCCGGACGGCCGACGGCCGAGTACCTCGACTACGTCCTCACCCGGGTGACGCTTCCCGGATCGCTCTACCTCGGCATCATCGCCCTGGTGCCGCTCATCGCCCTGGTGGCGATCAACGCGAACCAGAACTTCCCGTTCGGCGGGACCAGCATCCTGATCATGGTGGGCGTTGGCCTGGAGACGGTGAAGCAGATCGACTCGCAGCTGCAGCAGCGCCACTACGAGGGCCTGCTGCGGTGACGCGGATGCTCATCGTCGGTCCGCCCGGGGTCGGCAAGGGCACGCAGGCGGAGCGGATCGCGGAGCGCTGCCGCATCCCGGCCATCTCGACGGGCGACATCTTCCGCGCGAACATCCGGGCCGAGTCGGAGCTCGGCATGCGGGTCAAGGCGATCGTGGATGCCGGCGACTATGTCCCGGACGAGCTCACCAACGAGCTGGTGAGCGGGCGGCTGGACGAGGCGGATGCCGATGGCGGCTTCCTGCTCGACGGCTACCCCCGCACGACCGAGCAGGTGCACTTCCTGGACGCGTTGCTCGCCCGTCGCGGGCACGCGCTCGATGTGGTGCTCCGCCTGGTCGCCGACGAGGACGAGATCGTGCGCCGATTGCGCAAGCGCTCGGAGGAGCAGGGCCGGACGGACGACTCCGAGGAGGCGATCCGCCATCGGCAGGAGGTCTACCAGCGCGAGACCGGCCCGATCCTCGACGCCTACCGGGACCAGGGCCTGCTCGTGGAGGTCGACGGCATCGGCACGGTGGACGAAGTGAGCGAGCGCGTGCTCGCCGCACTCGACGAGCGCGGCGTCCTCGCCCCGGCCTGACCGAGGGGAGTCACCGCCCGTCGAGACCCGAGGGGCCGGGATGGTGTAGTCTCGACCCTTGGTGCTCAGCGCCCGCCATCGGCGTGCGCGACCCGGACCGAGTCCGTGGATCGCACCGTTCCATCCATCCGCGAGACCGCGGCACTGCTACGTGACGAAGAGGGTATGGCCAAGAAGGACGGCGTCATCGAGATCGAGGGCTCGGTGCTCGAGGCTCTGCCGAACGCGATGTTCCGCGTCGAGCTGAGCAACGGGCACAAGGTCCTCGCGCACATCTCGGGGAAGATGCGCCAGAACTACATCCGGATCCTGCCGGAGGATCGGGTCGTGGTGGAGCTCACTCCGTACGACCTGACCAAGGGCCGGATCGTCTACCGCTACAAGTGAACGAGCAGTCCGTCGGAAAGTAACGGCCCGCCCCTCGCCCCGGTCTCGATCGGAGCGGGTGCGGAGCACGAGGACAGCGAGAAAGAACAATGAAGGTCAACCCCAGCGTCAAGCCGATCTGCGACCACTGCAAGGTCATCCGCCGCCACGGCCGCGTGATGGTCATCTGCAAGTCGAATCCGCGTCACAAGCAGCGTCAGGGCTAGTCGGCGCACCCCACAACTGAACATCATCAGCACCACCAGATCCCGCCGCGGCACCGCCGGAGCGGGGGACACCTCGGGTCGGAGGCCCGGGCACCGGTGGCGCATCACACCTCCGGATCATCGAAAGGCACGCCGACATGGCACGTCTCGCCGGTGTCGACATCCCGCGCGACAAGCGCGTGGAGGTCGCACTCACCTACATCTACGGAGTCGGGCGCACTCGCGCGCTGACCACGCTCAAGGACACCGGCATCTCCGGTGACATTCGCGTGAAGGACCTCACCGACGATCAGCTGGTCGCCCTCCGCGACTACATCGAGGGCACCTACAAGGTCGAGGGCGACCTGCGCCGGGAGGTGCAGGCCGACATCCGCCGCAAGGTGGAGATCGGCTCGTACGAGGGCATCCGCCACCGCCGTGGCCTCCCCGTGCGCGGTCAGCGCACGAAGACCAACGCCCGCACCCGCAAGGGCCCCAAGCGCACCGTCGCCGGTAAGAAGAAGGCAGGCAAGAAGTAATGGCCGCTCCCCGCACCTCCTCGGCCCGGAAGCCGCGGCGCAAGGAGAAGAAGAACATCGCCGTGGGCCAGGCCCACATCAAGTCGACGTTCAACAACACGATCGTCTCGATCACCGACCCGTCGGGCGCCGTGATCAGCTGGGCCTCCTCCGGCGGGGTCGGCTTCAAGGGCTCGCGCAAGTCGACCCCCTACGCCGCGCAGATGGCCGCCGAGTCGGCCGCCCGTCAGGCGCAGGAGCACGGCATGAAGAAGGTCGACGTGTTCGTCAAGGGGCCCGGCTCCGGCCGCGAGACCGCGATCCGCTCCCTGCAGGCCGCGGGCCTGGAGGTCGGCAGCATCAACGACGTGACGCCGCAGGCGCACAACGGATGCCGTCCGCCGAAGCGCCGCCGCGTCTAGCTCGTCATCCCCGCCGGCGCGCAGCGCCGGCGCCGGATCGGGGCTCATCCTGCTCTGCTCCGCGTCGCGATGCTGCGCGGCGATCCGACCACCACAACTCCACACCCCGGCGGACTGCCACCCCGCCTCTCTTCTGGTGAACGTCATATGGCGGACGTTCTCGCCGAAAGGACACCCCCGTGCTCATCGCACAGCGCCCCACCCTCTCCGAGGAGAGCCTCTCCGAGTCCCGCTCCCGGTTCGTGATCGAGCCCCTCGAGCCCGGTTTCGGCTACACCCTCGGCAACTCGCTCCGCCGCACTCTGCTCTCCTCGATCCCCGGAGCGGCCGTCACGAGCATCCGCGTCGACGGCATCCAGCACGAGTTCGACACGATCCCCGGTGTGAAGGAGGACGTGGTCGAGATCATCCTGAACATCAAGAACCTCACGGTCTCCAGCGAGCACGACGAGCCGATCACCGCCTACCTGCGCAAGCAGGGTGCCGGCCAGGTGACCGCCGCCGACATCTCCGCGCCGGCCGGGGTCGAGATCCACAACCCGGATCTGGTGATCGCCACTCTCAACGACAAGGCCCGCTTCGAGTTGGAGCTGACCATCGAGCGCGGACGCGGCTACGTCTCGGCCACGCAGAACCGCAGTGAGTTCAGCGAGGCCGGCCAGATCCCGGTCGACTCGATCTACTCCCCGGTGCTCAAGGTCACCTACCGCGTCGAGGCGACGCGTGCCGGTGAGCGCACCGACTTCGACCGCCTGGTGGTCGACGTCGAGACCAAGGCCGCGATCTCGCCGCGCGACGCGATCGCCTCCGCCGGGCGCACCCTGGTGGAGCTGTTCGGGCTGGCGCGCGAGCTCAACTCCGCGGCCGAGGGCATCGAGATCGGCCCGGCGCCGGTCGACGCGGTGCTCAGCTCCGAGCTGTCGATGCCGATCGAGGACCTCGACCTCTCCGTGCGCAGCTACAACTGCCTGAAGCGCGAGGGCATCAACACGGTGTCCGAGCTCGTCGCCCTGTCGGAGACGCAGCTGATGAACATCCGAAACTTCGGTCAGAAGTCGGTCGACGAGGTGAAGGACAAGCTGGTCGAGATGGGCCTGTCGCTCAAGGACGGCGTGCCCGGTTTCGACGGTGCGCACTTCTACGGCGGCTACGACGAGACCGTCTGATCCGGCCGACTGACGACTTCGAACCAGGAGCACTGACATGCCCAAGCCCACCAAGGGACCCCGCCTCGGAGGCGGACCGGCGCACGAGCGCCTGCTGCTGGCGAATCTCGCCGCAGCGCTGTTCACGCACAAGAGCATCCAGACGACCGAGACGAAGGCCAAGCGCCTCCGCCCGGTCGCCGAGCGGCTCATCACCTTCGCCAAGCGCGGCGACCTGCACGCCCGGCGCCGGGTGCTGGGCGTCATCGGCGACAAGTCGGTGGTGCACGAGCTGTTCACGGAGATCGCTCCGCTGGTGGCCGAGCGCAAGGGTGGCTACACCCGCATCATCAAGACCGGCTACCGCAAGGGCGACAACGCGCCGATGGCCGTCATCGAGCTCGTGCTCGAGCCGGTGGGGAAGACGCCGGCATCCTCGTCACGGTCCGCGGCGCGGGCGAACACGAGGGTGAGTGCTCCCGCGGCTGCCGCCGCTCCCGCTGAGGACGAGCCCACCGCGGAGACCCCGGAGGAGACGGTGACCCCCGCCGAGGCCGAGGTCGACGAGCAAGTCGCGACGGACGCCGAGAGCCCCGCCGACAGCGCCGACGCCGAGAGCCCCGCCGACAGCGCCGACGCCGAGAGCCCCGCCGACAGCACGGACGCCGACAGCACGGACGCCGACAGCACGGACGCCGACAGCACGGACGCCGACAGCAAGTAGCCGGCTCTCCGCCACCCGGTACACGAAGGGCCCCGCTCCGGCGGGGCCCTTCGTCGCGAGCACCCGGATCCAAGCATCCCGCGCCGCAACAGCCCGTATCAGCGGCAACGCAGGAGATCCCCAGCGTTGGGGGCGACAACAGCTGTTGTCCCCGTGCCGGATGCGCCGGGTAGCGTGAGGCGCATGGCCTCCGAGGCGACGACGATCGAGGTGCCCGGCCCCCACGGGGTGCGGACGATGCGGATCTCGAGCCCCTCGCGGGTGCTGTGGCCGGCGGAGGGCATCACGAAGCTCGAGTTCGCCGAGTACCTGATCGCGGTGGGGGAGGCGTTCGTCGAGGCGAACGGCAACCGGCCGCTGTCGCTCGAGCGGTTCCCCGAGGGCATCGAGGGGGAGCGCTTCTTCTCGAAGAACCCACCGCGCGGGACGCCGGGGTTCGTGCGTGCGGTGGAGGTGGAGTACCCGAGCCGCCGACGGCATCCGCAGCTCGTCATCGACGAGCCCGCCGCCGCGGTGTGGGCGGCGCAGATGAACGCCATCACGTTCCATCCCTGGCCGTGCCGGGCCGGCGACAGCGACCACCCCGACCAGTTCCGCATCGACCTCGACCCGCAGCCCGGGACCGAGTACGCGGATGCGGTGCGGATCGCGCTGCAGCTGCGCGAGGTGCTGGCGGAGGCAGGGCTGACCGCCTTCGTCAAGACCTCGGGCAACCGAGGTCTCCACGTCTTCGCGCCGATCCGTCCCGCTCACGACTTCATCGCGGTGCGCCACGGCGTCATCGCCGCGGCGCGGGCGCTGGAGCGTCGCGACCCGGAGCGGATCAGCACCGCGTGGTGGAAGGAGGAGCGCGGCGCGCGGGTGTTCGTCGACTTCAACCAGGCCGCTCGCGATCGGACCATGGCGGGCGCGTACAGCCCGCGGCCCCTACCCGGTGCGCCCGTCTCCACGCCTCTGGGGTGGGAGGAGCTGCCGCACAGCGACCCCCGGGAGCACACGGTGCGCACGGTCCCGACGCGACTGGCCTCGACGGGCGACCCGTGGGCGGGCATGGCGGATGCGCCGGGCGACCTCGGCATCCTGCTCGAGTGGTGGGAGCGCGACCTCGCCGACGGACTCGGGGAGCTGCCCTACCCGCCCGACTACCCCAAGATGCCGGGCGAGCCGCCGCGCGTGCAGCCGAGCCGCGCACGCACCGCGCCCACGGGAGGATGAGCCGATGCAGCTGCCCGTGATGCCCCCCGTCGCCCCGATGCTCGCGAAGGCCGTGCCCTCGATTCCCGCAGGCGCCTCCTACGAGCCGAAGTGGGACGGCTTCCGCACGATCGCGTTCCGCGACGGCGACGAGGTCGAGCTGGGCAGTCGCAACGAGCGCCCGATGACCCGCTACTTCCCCGAGGTCGTCGCCGCGATCCGAGCCGAACTGCCCGAGCGCTGCGTCGTCGACGGCGAGATCGTCATCGCCACCGCGGACGGCCTCGACTTCGAGGCGCTGCAGCAGCGCATCCACCCCGCCACCTCCCGCGTGACTCTCCTCGCCGAGCGCACGCCGGCATCGCTCGTGGTCTTCGACCTGCTGGCCCTCGGCGACGAGGACTGGACCGGCCGTCCCTTCGCGGAGCGCCGCGCCGCGCTCGTCGACGCGCTCGCCGGCGCGGGCACGAATGTGCACCTCACGCCCGCCACCGACGATCCCGACGAGGCCCAGCGATGGTTCACCGAGTTCGAGGGCGCGGGCCTCGACGGCGTGGTGGCGAAACCGCACGACCTCGCCTACCAGCGGGACAAGCGGGTCATGTTCAAGATCAAGCACACCCGAACGGCCGACTGCGTGCTCGCCGGATTCCGCTGGCACAAGACCTCGACCGAGGCGAGGCCGCTGGTGGGTTCGCTGCTGCTGGGCCTTCACGCCGACGGCGGCCGGCTCCAGCACGTCGGCGTGGTCGGGGCCTTCACCGCCGCCCGTCGCGCCGCGCTCGTCGAGGAGCTCGCCCCGCTCGTCGTGGCGAGCGGGGAGGCGCATCCGTGGTCGGAGTGGGCGGCGTCGGAGGCGCACCAGGGGCAGCGACTGCCCGGCGCGGTCAGCCGCTGGAACGCGACGAAGGACCTGAGCTTCGTGCCGCTGCGTCCGGAGCGGGTGCTCGAGGTGAAGTACGAGCACCTGGAGGGCGACCGCTTCCGCCATCTCGCGCACTTCCTCCGCTGGCGCGAGGACCGCACGCCCGCATCGTGCACCTACGAGCAGCTCGAACAGCCGGCGGGGTTCGACCTCGGCGAGATCGTCCCCGGCCTGGTCCGCGGATGACCGCCGCGACGCTCGCCGAGCGGTTGGCCGGCACGCCCGCCGCCGTGCTGCCCGAGGGTCCGGATGCGGTGCACTGGCGCCCGGCGACGGAGGCCGACGTCCAGGCGATGCTCGACTGCGCCCGCGCGATCGACGCGGCGGACCACCCGCACTACCTCACGGCGCGGGAGGAGATCGCCGACGACTTCGGGATGGCGCACGTCGACCCGGCCCGCGACACTCTGCTGGCCGTGGACGCGGACGGGCGGGTGCTCGCCGCGGGCTGGTCGATCCTGCCGCCCGAGCACGATCGCGCCGTGTCGGTCTACACGACCGGCGGCGTGCGTCCCTCAGAGCGCGGACGCGGCATCGGCCGACGGCTGATCGCCTGGCAGCGGGCGCGCGGCGCCGAGCAGCTCGCGACGGTTCAGGAGGCGCTGCCCGGGCGACTGCAGACCTCGGTCGACGACGGCGCCCCGAGCGCCCACCGCCTCCTCGAGCGGGAGGGCTACGTGCTCGCGCGCTGGTTCCGGACGCTCACGCGTCCCCTGGCCGAACCCATCCCGGACCTCCCGATCGCGTGGTTTGAGGTGCGCTGCCCGACCGAACCGGACGAGGATGCGGTGCGTCTCGCCCGCAATGCCGCCTTCCGCGACCACTGGGGCAGCCAGCCGCGCACCGCCGCGGAGTGGGCAGTCGGGTGGAACGAGTCGATCGCTCGCCATGATCTCGGCTCGATCGCCGTCGAGCCCGACGGGACGGTCGCCGCGTTCGTGCTCGCCTGGGTGCATCCGGAGGACTTCCCCGCTCAGGGCTACAGCTCGGTCTACATCGGGCTCGTCGGCACCCTCGCGCCGTATCGCGGCCGCGGTCTCGCGGCCGCCCTGCTCGCGCGGACGATGCGCCTTGCGGCAGCCGAGGGCCTCGAGCGCGCGGTGCTCGACGTCGACGCCGACAGTCCCACCGGCGCGGTGGGGCTGTACGAGCGCCTCGGGTTCACGGGTGAGCAGCGCTCCCGGGCGTACGTCCTGGAGGTCTGAGTGCGCAGCGACACGGCGGACGAGGGGGTGCGCATCCGGCTCGAGCTCGCCTACGACGGCACCGACTTCGCCGGCTGGTCGCGCCAGCCGGGGTTGCGCACCGTGCAGGGCGAACTCGAGGCGGCCCTCGCGACGATCACGCGTCGCGCTGCCGCACCGCCGCCGACGCTCGTGGTCGCGGGGCGAACGGATGCCGGGGTGCACGCTCTCGGTCAAGTCGCCCACGTCGATCTGCTGCCGGAGCACCTCGCCGCACTCGGGCGACCGCGCCGCGGGCAGCCCGCCCCGCCCGGTCCCGATGGGCTCGCCCGCCGTCTCACGGGGATCGCCGGCCAGGCCGGGGACCTCTGGGTCGCGACCTCCGCGGTCGCTCCCGCGGGGTTCGACGCGCGCTTCTCGCCGGTGTGGCGTCGCTACGAGTACCGCATCGCGGATGCCGCCGCGCTGCACGACCCGCTGCGGCGCCGCGCCACACTCTGGCATCCGGGCGCCCTCGACGAGCAGGCGATGGATTCCGCGGCGCGCTCGCTCACCGGGTTGCACGACTGGGCGGCGTTCTGCCGCCCGCGGGAGGGTGCGACCACGGTGCGGACGCTGCTCGAGTTCTGCTGGCGCCGTGACGCGGACGGCGTGCTGATCGCGACGGTGCGGGCGGATGCGTTCTGCCACAGCATGGTGCGGGCGCTGGTGGGCGCGTGCGTCGCGGTGGGGGCGGGGCGGATGCCGGCCGAGCGGCTCCCGCTGCTGCGCGACGCGGGAGAGCGCGGCTCCGAGTTCGTCGTCGCGGCGGCTCGGGGTCTGACGCTCGCGGCGGTGGGCTATCCGCCAGATGCCGAGCTCGCCGTGCGAGCCGGTCAGACCCGGGCGCGGCGGGAGGCGATCGCCGGCTCGGGTCTCGCTTTGACCGATCCGAGCGGGATCGACTAACCTAGGCAAGTTGCCCAGGCGGCCGGTCATCCGGAGCTGGGGCGATCGAGCCCTCCACCGCCGGGTTCCTGCTGCCCGCGGCATCCGCCGCGACGCACGCGAGGAACGCGCACCGGAGCGGGATTCACGACCACCTCGAGAGAAGGCAGGCGCACTGTGACGCGCACGTTCAGCCCCACACCCGCTGATATCCAGCGGAACTGGGTCGTCATCGATGCGACGGATGTGGTTCTGGGCCGTCTGGCCAGCCACGCCGCCGCGCTCCTCCGCGGCAAGCACAAGCCCAGCTTCGCGCCGCACATGGACATGGGCGATTTCGTCATCGTCGTCAACGCCGAGAAGGTGGCCCTCACCGGCCAGAAGGCGGCGACGAAGATGGCCTACCGCCACTCGGGCTACCCGGGCGGCCTCACCGCGCAGAGCTACGTCGAGCTGCTGGAGAAGCACCCCACGCGGGCGGTCGAGAAGGCCATCCGCGGCATGTTGCCGAAGAACTCGCTGGGTCGCGCCCAGATCAAGAAGCTGAAGGTCTACGCCGGTGCCGAGCACCCGCACGCCGCTCAGCAGCCCACGCCGTACACCCTGACCCAGGTCGCTCAGTAGCGCCCGCCCCGAGGACTCACCACTCATGGCACGAATCGACAGCACCGCCGCCGGCGAGGCTCTGCAGAACTACTCCACCGAGACCCCGGCCGATGCGGCCCCCTCGAGCGCGCCGCGCCCGGTGCTCAACGTCGGCGGCGCGGCCGTCGGTCGCCGTAAGGAGGCGATCGCCCGCGTGCGCCTGACGCCCGGCGGCGGCGGCTTCGACGTCAACGGACGCACGCTCGAGGCCTACTTCCCCAACAAGCTGCACCAGCAGCTGATCAACGATCCGTTCAAGGTGCTCGAGTTGCTGGGCAGCTACGACGTCATCGCGAAGATCACCGGCGGCGGCCCCTCCGGCCAGGCGGGCGCGCTCCGCCTGGCGATCGCCAGGGCCCTCAACGAGATCGACCGGGAGAACAACCGCCCGGCGCTCAAGAAGGCCGGCTTCCTCACCCGCGACGCGCGCGTGATCGAGCGCAAGAAGGCCGGACTGAAGAAGGCCCGCAAGGCCTCGCAGTTCTCCAAGCGCTGACCCGGCCGCCCCGGATGCCCCGCCTCTTCGGCACCGACGGGGTCCGCGGACTCGCCAACGGCGAGCTCATCACCGCGGACCTCGCCCTGGGTCTGGCCCAGGCCGCGGCGGTCGTGCTCACGCAGGGACGCCACGCGGAGGAGAACCGCGCCCGCGGTCGCCGCCCGCGCGCCGTGCTCGCCCGCGACCCCCGGGTCTCGGGCGAGTTCATCGGCGCCGCGGTCGCCGCGGGACTCGCGAGCTCGGGCATCGACGTGCTCGACGCCGGCGTCATTCCCACCCCCGCCGCCGCGTATCTGGTCGCCGATATCGGCGCCGACTTCGGCGTCATGGTGTCGGCCTCGCACAACCCGATGCCCGACAACGGCATCAAGTTCTTCGCCGCCGGCGGAACGAAGCTGCCCGATGAGGTCGAGGACCGCATCGAGGCGGCGATGGCGGCCACGCACCTGCTGCCGACCGGCTCCGGTGTGGGGCGCATCCGCCGGTTCTCGGATGCCGAAGACCGCTACGTGCTGCATCTGCTCGGCAGCATCGACGTCTCCCTGGCCGGCCTGCACGTCGTGATCGACGGGGCCAACGGCGCCGCCGCCGGTGTCTCGCCGCAGGTGTTCGCGGATGCCGGAGCTCGCGTCACCGTGATCGGCGCCGATCCGGATGGTCTCAACATCAACGACGGCGTCGGTTCGACGCACCTCGGTCACGTCCGCGACGCCGTACTCGCCGCGGGCGCGGACTTCGGTATCGCGCACGACGGCGACGCGGATCGTTGCCTCGCGGTGGACCACACCGGGGCGGTCGTCGACGGCGACCAGATCATGGCGATCCTCGCGGTCTCGCTGAAGCAGCGGGGGCACCTCGTCGAGGACACCCTGGTGGCCACGGTCATGTCGAATCTCGGCCTGCGGATCGCGATGGCCGAGCACGGCATCCGGATGCTCGAGACGAAGGTGGGCGACCGCTACGTGCTCGAGGAGCTGGTGTCGCGCGGACTCAGCCTCGGCGGCGAGCAGAGCGGCCACGTCATCCTGACCGAGCACGCGACGACCGGCGACGGGGTGCTCACCGCGCTGCAGCTCGCGGCGGAGGTGCAGCGCTCGGGGCGCTCGCTTGCGGAGCTGGCGTCGGTGATGACGGTGTATCCGCAGGTGCTGCTGAACGTCGACGGCGTCGACCGCGAGGCTCTCGACGGGCACGAGGCCCTCCGCGCCGAGGTCGACGCCTTCACCGCGGAGCTCGGCGACACGGGTCGGGTCCTGCTGCGCCCCTCGGGCACCGAGCCGCTCGTGCGGGTCATGGTGGAGGCCGCCGACGCCCCCACCGCCACCGCGGTCGCGGAGCGCCTCGCCACCGCGGTGCGCACCCACCTCTCCCTCTAGCCCGCGGGGTGCGGGTGCGTCCCGCGCGTGGTGCGGGTGCGTCCGGCCCGGGGTGCCGATTCCCGAGGGGTCGCAACACGCCCTTCCAGCGAGGTCAGCTCGGCGTGTGAAGGGCGGGATGCGTCCCCTGAGCGTGCTGACCGGCTCCTCCCCAGGTGATCGCGAGGCGAAGTAGTCCACGGACTGCACGTCCGCGCCGTGACGCGGGGTCGGCTGGCTCCACTCTCGAGCCGTGCCACGACTGGTTCCGCTTCCGTCACCGCTGCTCGATCGTCCGTTCACCCCGGCTGAGGGGCGACGCGCGGGCCTCTCTGACAAACGGATGCGCTCGCGGGACCTGCAGCGTCCGTTTCACGGCGTGCGCCGAGTGGGAGAACTGGGCACACTCATCGAGCGGATGGAGAGCTACAGCGCGGTGATGGTCCCTGGTGCCTTCTTCTGCGGCCCGACCGCTGCCCTGCTGATCGGGATGCCGCTGCCGCTCGCGCTCGAAGAGGCTCCGCTCCTGCACGTCGCCGTTCCGTGGCCCGATCGAGCTCCGCGAGGCGCCGGGGTCGTCGGCCATAAGTACATGATCGACCCCTCCGAACTGACCAAGCTGCAGGGCCTGGTCATCACCACAGCAGCACGGACCTGGTGTGACCTCGCGGCGGACCTGGTGCTGCCGGATCTCGTCGCGGCCGGGGATTGGGTGGTGCGCTCCGGAGTTCCCGTCGACCAGATCGCCGCGCTGGCAGACCGGCATCCCGGCCAGCGGGGACGACGGCGACGGCTCGAGGCGGTGCCTCTTCTTGATGGACGCGCGGAGAGCCGCAAGGAGACGCACCTGCGGGTGCTCCTCATCCGGGCGGGCCTGACAGCGTTCGTCCCGAATGTGGAGGTCGTCGCATCCGGCTACCGATACCGTCTCGACCTGGCGTGGGCAGCGAAGCGGATCGCCCTCGAGTACCAGGGCGGATATCACCACGACCCGACCCAGTGGCAACGGGACATGACGCGGCGCTCGAGGCTGGAGGCCGCCGGATGGACGGTCGTCTTCGTCTCGAGCGCTGACCTCGCCGCCCCCGACGAGCTGGTCCGGCGCATCCGAGCGCTGATCGCTCTACGAAGGGACGCGAAACGCCCGTGACACACCGAAACGTAGCGCCGGGAAGGGCGTGTTGCGACCCCTCGGGAGAAGGGCCCCTCGGGTTCAGGGCTTGCGGAGGAGGACGCTCGAGACGGTGTGGTCGGCGTCCTTGCGCAGGACGAGGGAGGCCCGGGGCCGGGTGGGCAGGATGTTCTCCTCCAGGTTCGGGAGGTTGATGCCGTGCCAGATGCGCCGGGCGCGGGCGATCGCATCCGCCTCGCTGAGGTCCGCATAGCGGTGGAAGTAGGAACCCGGGTCGGCGAACGCGCCGCGTTGCAGCCGCAGGAACCGCTGCACGTACCACTCCTCGATATCCGCGGTGCGAGCATCCACGTAGATGCCGACGTCGAAGAGGTCGGACAGCGCGAGGCTGCGTCCCGGAGCGGGCGGCTGCAGCACATTGAGGCCCTCGACGATGAGCACGTCCGGCCGGTGCACGACGTTCACGGCGCCGGGCAGGATGTCGTAGCTCAGGTGCGAGTAGACCGGCGCGCCCACCTCCGGCGCGCCGCTCTTCACTTGGCTCACGAAGCGCAGCAGCGCTCGGCGGTCGTAGCTCTCCGGGAATCCCTTGCGCTCCATCAGCCCGCGCCGCTCGAGCTCCACGTTCGGCCAGAGGAAGCCGTCGGTGGTGACCAGCTCGACGCGCGGGGTGTCCTCCCAGCGTGCGAGCAGCTCCCGCAGCAGCCGGGCGATGGTCGACTTGCCCACCGCGACCGAACCGGCGATCCCGATCACGAACGGGGTCGGCGGCGGCTCCTGCCGCAGGAACCGGGTGGTGGCGCGCCCCAGCTCGCGGGCGGATGCGGCATACAGGTTGAGCAGGCGGCTGAGCGGCAGGTAGACCTCCGCCACCTCGGTCACGTCGAGCGTGTCGCCGAGCCCGCGGAGCTGGTCGATCTCGGCTTCGCTCAGCGGGTTCGGGGTGTGCGGCGCCAGCGACGACCAGTCCTGCCGGGGCATCTCGAGGAAGGGCGTCGATCCCTGCGCGTCCGACATCGCCCTCAGCCTAGGTGCGCGCGGGCGGAGCGGGAGACCGGAGGCGGCGGGCTGTCGCCGGGCCGCGACGAGCGGATGCGTGGGCCCCCTTCCCTAGAATCAGAAGCCATGTGCGGAATCGTGGGGTACGTCGGGCCCGGCTCGAGCCTGGAGGTGCTCGTCGGCGGCTTGCGCCGCCAGGAGTACCGCGGGTACGACTCCGCCGGGGTCGCGGTGCTCGACGACGGCGGCACCCTCGCCATCCGCAAGAAGGCGGGGAAGCTCGCGGTGCTCGTCGACGAGCTCGCCGCCTCCCCGATCGCCGACGGGCACACCGGCATCGGCCACACCCGCTGGGCGACGCACGGCGGTCCGGTCGACGAGAACGCGCATCCGCACCTGGGCGATGACGGGCGTCTCGCGCTCATCCACAACGGGATCATCGAGAACTTCGCCGAGCTGCGGGAGGAACTCGCCGCGGCGGGGGAGACCTTCACGAGCGAGACCGACACCGAGGCCGCCGCGTTGCTGGTCGGCCGCGCCTACCGCGAGACCGGCGATCTCACCGAGGCGATGCGCCGCGTGGTCGGGCGACTCGAGGGCGCCTTCACTCTGCTCGCGGTGCACGCCGACACCCCCGGGGTGGTGGTCGGCGCGCGGCGCAACTCGCCGCTGGTGATCGGCCTCGGTGAGGGCGAGAACTTCCTGGGCTCGGACGTCGCCGCCTTCGTCGAGCACACCCGGCGCGCCATGGAGATCGGCCAGGATCAGGTGGTCACGATCCGCCCGAACGAGGTGAGCGTCACCGCCTTCGACGGCAGCCCGGTGCCCGCCCGCGAGTTCGAGATCGCCTGGGACGCCTCCGCCGCCGAGAAGGGCGGCTGGTCGAGTTTCATGAAGAAGGAGATCAGCGAGGAGCCGGAGGCGGTGGCCAACACCCTGCGCGGCCGGGTGCAGGACGGCCGAGTCCGCATCCCCGAGCTCGAGCCGCTGGCGGATGCGCTGGCCGACGTCGATCGGATCGTGGTGATCGCCTGCGGCACCGCCGCCTATGCGGGGATGCTCGGCAAGTACGCGCTCGAGGCGTGGGCGCACGTCCCGGTGGATGTGGAGCTGAGTCACGAGTTCCGCTACCGCGACCCGGTGCTCACCCCGCGCACCCTGGTGGTGAGCGTCAGCCAGTCGGGCGAGACGATGGACACGCTGATGGCGGTGAAGTACGCCCGCGAGCACGGTGCCCGCACCCTCTCGATCTGCAACGCGCAGGGCGCGACGATCCCCCGGGAGTCGGATGCGGTGGTCTACACCCACGCCGGGCCGGAGGTGGCGGTGGCCTCGACGAAGGCGTTCGTCGCTCAGGTCGCCGCGCTCTATCTCCTCGCGCTGCAGCTCGCCGAGAGCCGCGGCACCCTGACGCACGCGGAGATCGCCCGCGCCGTCGAGCAGCTGCAGGCGCTCCCCGAGGGTCTCGCGACGGTGATCGCCGAGTCCTCGGAGCGGATCGCCGAGCTCGCCCACTGGATGGGCGACACCGAGTCGGTGCTCTATCTCGGCCGGCACGTGGGCTATCCGGTCGCGCTGGAGGGAGCGCTGAAGCTCAAGGAGCTGGCCTACATCCACGCCGAGGGGTTCGCCGCCGGCGAGCTCAAGCACGGCCCCATCGCGCTGATCGAGCCGGGGCAGGTGGTGTTCGTCATCGTGCCGAGTCCGCGGCACGCCGACTCGCTGCACAGGAAGGTGGTCTCTAACATCCAGGAGATCCGGGCCCGCGGCGCGCGCGTCATCGCGATCGCGGAGCTCGGCGACGTGGGCGTGGTGCCGTACGCCGACGAGGTGATCCGCATCCCGCTGGCCGACCGCCTGTTCGAGCCGATTCTCGCCGTCGCCCCGCTGCACGTGTTCGGCATGGAGCTCGCCGCCGCGAAGGGGCTGGACGTCGACCAGCCGCGCAACCTCGCCAAATCGGTCACGGTCGAGTAGCGCGCCCTCATGATCGCGGGGATCGGCGTCGACGTGGTCGACCTCGCGCGCTTCGAGCGGGCCATCGCCTCGACGCCGCAGCTCGTGCCACGGCTGTTCGCCCAGAGCGAACGGGGGCTGGTGGCGCGCTCTCTGGCGGGGCGCTTCGCCGCGAAGGAAGCGCTGATCAAGGCGCTCGGCGAGTCCACCGGGGTGCGCTGGCACGACATGGAGGTCGTGCCGGATGCGCACGGCTCGCCCGGCTTCCGGGTGACCGGCGGCGCGGCCGCGCTGGTGGCGGCGCGCGGCATCACCGCGCTGCACCTCTCCATCCGCCCCGACGGCGGCGTCGCGGTGGCGATGGTGGTGGCCGAGACGTGAGCGCCGAGAGCACCGGGAGCACCGAGAGCACCGGGAGCACCGGGATGAGCGGCGAGAGCATCGGGATGAGCACCGAGAGCACCGAGATGAGCGCGCCGGGATGAGCGCCAAGAGCACCGAGAGCACCGGGATGAGCGCGCCGGGATGAGCGCCGACGGGGCGAGCCCGCGGCGGGAGATCCGCGTCGATGCGTCGGCGATCCGCCAGAACCTCGAGCGGATGCGCCGGCTCGTCGCCCCCGCGCAGACGATGGTCGTGGTGAAGGCCGACGGGTACGGCCACGGCGCGCTCGCGGCGGCGCGGGCCGCGGCGGACGCCGGAGCCGAGTGGCTCGGCACCGCCGACGTCCGGGAGGCGCTCGCGCTGCGGGAGGGCGGCACCCGCGCGCCGATCCTCGCCTGGCTGCACGGCGCCGCCCCGGACTTCCGCACGGCCGTCGAGGCGCAGGTCGACGTCGGCATCAGCACGCTCGCGCAGCTCGAGGCCGCCGGAGCGGCCGGGGCCACCGTGCATCTCAAAGTCGACACCGGCCTCAGTCGCAACGGCATCCCCTCGTCGCTGCTGCCCCGCGTCGCCGAGCGGGCGGCCGAGCTGGAGCGCACAGGGCGCATCCGCATCCGCGGCGTATTCAGCCATCTCGCGAACGCCGACCACGAGGCGTCGCGGGAGCAGCTTGCGCGCTTCACCGCCGCACTCGAGGTGCTCGCGTCCGAGGGCGTCGAGCCCGAGCTGCGGCACCTCGCGGCATCCGAGGCGGCGCTCACCCTGCCCGAGACCCGGCTCGACCTGGTGCGGATCGGCATCGCCGCCTACGGACTGCCGCCGGATCCTCAGATCGACACGGCGGCGCTGGGCCTGCGGCCCGCGATGACGTTCGCCGCGCCGGTCGTCGCGGTGCGGCGCATCGCGGCGGGCGAGGGGGTGTCGTACGGGTTCACCTACCGTGCGGAGCGGCCGACGACGGTGGCTCTCGTGCCGCTCGGGTATGCGGAGGGCGTGCCGCGCGCGGCATCCGGGCGTGCCGAGGTCGCGATCGGCGGCGTCCGCTATCCGGTGGCGGGTCGGATCGCGATGGACCAGCTCGTCGTCGATGTCGGCGACGACGTGATCGCGGTGGGGGAGGACGCGGTGCTCTGGGGCGATCCCGCCACCGGCGCCCCCTCCGCGCAGGAGTGGGCCGACTGGGCGAGCACCATCGGCTACGAGATCGTCACGCGCGTCGGCGGTCGAGCCTTGCGGGGCGACGGGTGAGCTCTCCCATGGGCGCGTTCGAGCGGATGCTGCCCGACACCGCCGCGACAGAGGCGTTCGGTGCGGAGCTGGGCGGCATCCTGCGCCCGGGGGACGCGGTGATCCTCGCCGGCGAGCTGGGAGCGGGGAAGACGGCGCTGACTCGGGGCATCGGTGCGGCGCTCGGCGCCGAGGGCGCCGTGTCGAGCCCCACCTTCGTGATCGCCCGGACCCACCGCACCGCGCGCGGGATGCCGCTCGTGCACGTCGACGCCTACCGGCTCGTCAGCAGCTCGGAGCTCGATGACCTCGACATCGACTTCCCGGCATCCATCACCGTCATCGAGTGGGGCCGCGGCCTTGCGGAACCCGTGCTTGACGCCTGGCTCGACCTCGAGCTCACGCGCCCGAAGGGCGGAGCGCTCGATCCGGAGGCGGACCCGGATGAGCCGCGCCGCCTGGTCGCAATCCCCCACGGCGGCGACTGGGCCGAGCGCCTGTCCACCCTCACCCCCTGACGCCGAGCGCCCGCCTGACGCCAAGCGCCCGGCTGACGCCGAGCGGCCGCAACACGCCGCAACGCGAACCGCCGTAGCGGCGTGTCGCGGCCCTTCGGAGGCGGACCTGCGCCCCCGCGCGGCCGGACCGGCGCCCCCGCGCGGCTCCCGAGACCCGCCCTTGCGCATCTGCAAGTATCTGCGTATCGTCGGCAGTCACAGACGAACAAGTCTGTAACCACATACTCGCAGGTGAGGGCATGTACGCGACGGAGCGGCACGAGCTGATCGCGACCCGGGTGCGCGACCAGGGCCGGGTCGCCGTCCGGCAGCTCGCGCGCGAGCTCGACGTCACCGCAGAGACCATCCGTCGCGACCTCGACCTCCTCGAGGAGGGCGGCCTGCTGCGCCGCGTGCACGGCGGCGCGATCGCCTCGACACGGTCGAGCATCGTGGAGCGCAGCCTCGACGAGCGGCGCCTCAGCGGCGTCGACGGCAAGCGCCGGATCGCGGCGGCGGCTCTGGCCCTCCTTCCGTCCGGCTTCGACGGCTCCCTGCTCATCGACGCCGGCACCACGACCGCCGCCTTCGCCGAGCGCCTCCGCGACCGCGCCCGGCAGGGACGGCCCACCCCGGTCATCACGAACTCGGTGCACATCGCCGCCGCGCTCGTGCCCGCCTCGGAGATCGACCTCCACCAGCTGGGCGGACGGGTGCGCGGGGTGACGGCGGCGGCCGTCGGGGCGGAGACGGTCGCGGCGGTCGAGCGGATGCGTCCCGACGTCGCGGTGATCGGCACGAACGGGGTGAGTGCGGGCTTCGGGCTCTCGACGCCGGACGAGTTCGAGGCCGCCGTGAAGTCCGCGTTCGTGCGGGTCGGGCGGCGGGTGATCGTGCTGGCCGATGCCGCCAAGCTCGGCGAGGAGAGCCTGGTCCGCTTCGCGGCCCTCGAGGACATCGACGTGCTCGTGACCGACCGTGCGCCCGAGGGTTCGCTGGCGGCCGAACTCGAGGACGCGGACGTCGAAGTGGTCCTCGCGTGATCGTCACCCTTACCGCCAACCCCTCCTTCGACCGCAGCGTGCAGCTGCCGGGGCCGCTGCTGCGCGGCGAGGTGCAGCGCGCCACCGGGCCGGCGGTGTCCGAGCCGGGGGGGAAGGGCGTCAACGTCTCCCGCGCCCTCGTCGCGGCCGGGTTCGAGACCGTCGCGGTGCTGCCGGGCGATGCGGATGACCCGATGGTCGTCGCGCTGCACGGCCGCGGCATCCCGACGGCCACCACCGCGATCGGCACCCCGATCCGGCAGAACGTCACCCTCACCGAGCCCGACGGCACCACCACGAAGCTCAACGAGCCGGGCCCGGGCCTGGACGCCGGGCACCGGTCCGCACTGCTCGCGCTCGTCGCGGAGCGGTCCGAGAACGCGCGCTGGCTCGTGCTGGCCGGCTCGCTTCCGCCCGGGGTCGGCGCCGACTGGTACGCCGAGCTGGTCGCCGCCGCTCGCGCGCGTGCGCCGCACCTGTGGGTCGCCGTCGACACCTCCGGCGCCCCGCTCGCCGCGGTCGTCGCCGCCGCATCCGCTGCCGGTCAGCACCTCGACCTCATCACGCCGAACGGCGCCGAGCTCGCCGCGCTCCTCGGGCGCGACGACGGTGCCGCGATCGAGGCCGATCCGGCCCTGGCGGCGGAGCTCGCCTCCGGGCTCCTGCACCGGGGTGTCGGGGCGGTGCTCCTCACCCTCGGAGCGGTGGGAGCGGTGCTGGCCACGGCCGGGAGCGCGCGCGAGCGCGGCGGCGCGTGGTTCGCGGCCGCCCCGCGCATCACCGCCCGCTCCACCGTCGGCGCCGGCGACTCCGCGCTCGCCGGCTACCTCATCGCCGAGTGCTCCGGAGCCGATTCCGCCGGGCGCCTGGCCCAGGCGGTCGCCCACGGGTCGGCCGCCGCGGCGCTGCCGGGCAGCGCGGTCCCGGCCCTGGCCGACACGCATCCAGACGCCGTCACCGTCCACGCCCTCTGAACCAGAACCGATCCGAAGGAGGATCCGCACCATGACCACCCCCCTCATCACCCCCGACCTGGTGCGCCTGGACCTGCCGCTCGGCGCCGATCGCGAGCAGACCATCCGTGCACTGGCGAGCCTCGTCGTCGACGCGGGTCGCGCCACCGAGGTCGACTCCCTGTTCGCGGATGCCTGGGCACGCGAGCAGAAGACCGACACCGGAGTGCCCGGCGGCATCGCGATCCCGCACTGCCGCTCCACGTCGGTGCTCGAACCGACGCTCGCTATGGCGCGCCTGAACCCGAAGGTCGACTTCGGCGCCGCCGACGGCCCGGCCGACCTCGCGTTCTTCATCGCGGCCCCCGACGGCGCCGATCAGATGCACCTCCAGCTCCTCGCGAAGCTCGCGCGCTCCCTCATCCGCGAGGACTTCACCGCCGCGCTCCGCGCCGCGACCACCCCGCAGCAGATCGTCGACCTCGTCGACGGCGCCCTCGAGGAGGAGCCGGCACCCGCCGCATCCACCGCCACCGCCCCCGGCACCACCCGCCTCGTCGCGGTGACCGCCTGCGCGACGGGCATCGCGCACACCTACATGGCCGCGGATGCCCTCGCCGCAGCGGCGCAGCGCGCGGGCGTCGACCTCACCGTCGAGACGCAGGGCTCGGCCGGCATGACCCCGATCCCGGCCGCGACGATCGCCGCCGCCGACGCGGTGATCTTCGCCGTCGACGTCGACGTGCGCGAGAAGGGCCGCTTCGCCGGGAAGCCCGTCGTGCAGGGCCCGGTGAAGATCGGCATCGACAACCCCGACAAGGTGATCGCGGATGCCGTGGCGGCATCCACCGACCCGAACGCCCCGCGGGTCGCGGCGGCGGCCGGCGCCTCCGGAGCCGGGGCGGGCGCCGCATCCGGTTCCCGGAACCCGTCCGTGGGCGGTGTCGTCAAGCGCTCGCTGCTGACCGGGGTCAGCTACATGATCCCGTTCGTCGCGGGCGGCGGTCTGCTCATCGCGCTCGGCTTCCTGATCGGCGGCTACGAGGTGGCCCTCGGCGACTCGCCCTTCAACGCCGACAAGGTGCTCGCCGGATCGACCCTGGTCGATCTGAACGGCATCCCGCTGAACGTCTACCTCGGGGCCATCGCCTTCAAGATCGGCGCGCTCTCGTTCGGCTTCCTCGTGCCGGCGCTGGCCGGATTCATCGCCTACGGCATCGCCGACCGGCCCGGCATCGCGCCCGGGTTCGCCGCCGGCGCTGTGGCCTTGTACATGGGCGCAGGATTCCTCGGCGGCATCGTCGGCGGTCTGCTGGCGGGTCTCGCCGCGTGGTGGCTCGGCCGGTTCCGGGTGGCTCGCTGGCTGCGGGGTCTGATGCCGGTGGTGATCATCCCGCTGCTCGCGTCGATCTTCGCCTCGGGCTTGATGTTCCTCCTGCTCGGCGGGCCGATCGCCGCGCTGACCAAGGCGCTCTCGGGCTTCCTCGCGGGCCTCAGCGGCACCGGCGTCATCGTGCTCGGCATCATCCTGGGTCTCATGATGTGCTTCGACCTGGGCGGGCCGGTCAACAAGGTGGCCTACGGATTCGCCACGGCGAACCTCGCGGCCGGCATCAACGGCGACACCCGGTACCTGCAGATCATGGCGGCCGTCATGGCCGCCGGGATGGTGCCGCCGCTGGCGATGGCGCTCGCCTCGACGGTGCTCGGTCGCGGCCTCTTCAGCGAGGCGGAGCGCGAGAACGGCAAGGCGGCATGGCTGCTGGGGGCTTCGTTCATCTCCGAGGGCGCGATCCCGTTCGCGGCGGCCGACGTCTTCCGCGTCATCCCCGCCTCGATGGTGGGCGGGGCGATCACCGGGGCGCTCTCGATGGCGTTCGGCGTCACGTCGAAGGCGCCGCACGGGGGTGTGTTCGTGTTCTTCGCTATCGACAGCTTCCCGCTGTGGGCGCTCTCGATCGTGATCGGAGCAGCGGTCTCGGCGTTCCTCGTGATCGCGTTGAAGCGCTTCGTGCGCCGCCGCCCGGTCACCCTTCCCGAGGAGCAGGCGATCGCGCAGCCGGTGGTCCCCGCCGTGGCCTGATCCGCTACCCGTCCCCGTCCCCGCGCCCGCCCCGGCGCCCGCGCGCCCCGTCCCGCCCCCGCCCTGGCGCCCGGGGCCCCCGCCCCCCCCCCC
>JACRGJ010000038.1 GCA_016212425.1 Micrococcales bacterium
CGCGCCCCGCGTCCGCCCGTCCCCTCCCCGCGCCCGCGCCCGCGCCGAGAGGCCATGACACGCCGCTACGCAACGGGGCGTGGCGGCGTGTCGCGGCCGCTCGAGGGACCGGCTGTGGAGAACTCGCGGGTCCGGTCGGGCGTCGCGACGAGAGTGACGCCATGCCCCGCGTCCCCGAGCCGCTCCCGGACGAGTTGCATCGTCCCTTCCGGGTCCGCGACGCCCGCACGGCCGGGGTGGCGGATGCGCGCCTTCGCCGCTCCGACCTGGTTCGGACCTTCCACGGCGCTCGCACCTTCCCCGCCGTCGACGGCATCACCGGCTACGCAGTGCTGCTGCGGCCCGGTGAGCGATTCAGTCACACGACGGCCGCGGCCGTGTACGGGGCGCCGCTGCCGCGGGGTGCGGAGGATGTTCTGCACGTGCTCGCGTCGGAAGGCGTCAACCGCGCACGCCGACCCGGCGTCGTCGGGCACCGCGGCGCAGGACAAGCAGTGCTGCTCTCGGGTGTGCCGGTGTCCACTCCGCTCGACCTCGTCTGCGAACTGGCGACCCTCCTTCCCCTGGAGGACCTCGTCGCGGTGGTCGACCACCTCGTGCTGAGACCCCGTGTCCCGGATGGCACTCCCCGGCCCTTCACGGAACTCGCTGACCTGCGGGCGAGTCTCGCGCGGCGATCCGGACGCGGCATCCGCCGGGCTCGCGAGGCCGCCGAGCAGGCGCGGGAGGGCGCCGAGTCCCGCCGGGAGACCTGGCTGCGCCTGCTGTGCGTCGATGCCGGGCTGCCCGAGCCCGTGTGCAACGCCCCGCTGTTCGACACCGCGGGTCGGGTCGGGTGGTTCGACCTGGTCTGGCGGCGGTGGCGGGTCGCCGCCGAGTACGACGGCGACCAGCACCGCACCTCCGACGTTCAGTACGACCGCGACATCCGCCGCTTCGATCGTGCCGCCGCCATCGACTGGCGCGTCGTCCGCGTGCGCAACGAGGGCTACCGCCGTCCGACCGAGACGCGCGAGCGCCTCGTCGCGGCCTTCCGCGCGCAGGGGTGGCGCCCGGGCGCGTGACACCGAGAGGCCACGACACGCCGCAACGGAGCAGGAGGTAGCGGCGTGTTGTGGCCTCTCGAGCGGGGTGGGTGGCCGGCGGAAGGTGGGAGCGCGCGGGCGCCGTGGACGCGGGGAGGGGTAGGCACAAAGGGGTGCGCGCCGGGGTGGGTGGCCCGCGGAAGGTGGACGCGAGAGGGGTGGACGCGGAAGAGGTGGGCGCGAAGGGGGGCGCACGAGTCCGGGGGGGAGCGCGGAGGGAAGGGGGCTACCCGGGGAGGTCGTCCCCTGGGCGCTCCCGGGGCTCGGGCGGGAAGGTGGGGATCGAGGCGGTGATCATCGTGCCGTCCGACCGGTGCAGGCCGTGGATGTCGCTCGTGCGCAGCGGGCTCCCCGTCAGCACCGGGCCCTGGTCCGCGAGCGCCACCTCGGTGGGCGCCTCCGCGCCGAGGTCCACCCGTGCCCCACGGACCCAGACGGTCGACCGCTCGCCGCGCTCGAGGGTGAAGCGGATGCGGCGCCGCTCGAGCTCCACGAGCACGCGAGCCCCACGCACCTGCAACCGGAACGCGACACCCGACCACGCCTCCGGGAGCCGCGGATCGAAGGTGAGGCGGCCGTCATCGTCGCGCAGACCCGCGAAGCCCTTCGCCACCGCCGTCCAGATCCCGCCTGCCGAGGCGACGTGCACCCCGTCGAGCGTGTTCCCCTGCAGATCCGCGAGGTCGACATAGAGCGCCGAGAGGAAGTAGTTGTACGCGAGCTCCTGGTAGCCGACCTCGGCGGCGATGACCGACTGGACCACCGCCGAGAGCGTCGAGTCGCCCGTGGTGAGCGCGTCGTAGTACTCGAAGTCGGCGCGCTTCTGAGCGGCCGAGAACTCGGTCGAGCGCAGCAGCAGCGCGAGCACCACGTCCGTCTGCTTCAGCACCTGGAAGCGGTAGATGACCAGCGGGTGGTAGTGCATGAGAAGCGGATGCTTCGACGCCGGCGTCGCCTCGAGGTCCCACACCTCCTTGTCGAGGAACTGCGCATCCTGCGGGTGGATGCCGCGGTACGCGTCGAAGGGGATCTCCATGGCGTCGGCCGCCCGCTCCCACTCGACGATCTCGCCGGGCTCGACGTGCAACCGATCGAGGATCCGCCGCCACGCCTCCGAGTCGTCCGCGGCGATGCGGCGGCAGGCGTCCGCCGCGGAGCGGAGGTTCGCGCGCGCCATCACGTTGGTGTAGAGGTTGTCGTTGACGACGGTGGTGTACTCGTCCGGGCCGGTCACCCCGTAGATGTGGAAGGTCGCGTCGCCGTTGCCGCGCCAGAACCCGAGATCCTCCCAGAGCCGTGCGGTCTCGACCAGGATGTCGATGCCGTAGCGGATGAGGAAGTCCCGGTCGCCGGCACTGCTCACGTACTGCGTCACCGCGTGCGAGACGTCGGCGTCGATGTGGTACTGCGCGGTGCCGGCGGCGTAGTAGGCCGAGGATTCGAGCCCGTTGATGGTGCGCCACGGGAACAGCGCCCCGCGCTGGCTGAGGTCGCGGGCACGATCCCGCGCGGCGTCGAGCATCCCGTACCGGAACCGGAGCACATTCCGGGCCACGGTGGGTGCCGTATAGGTCAGGAACGGCATGACGAAGATCTCGGTGTCCCAGAAGTACTGGCCGTCGTAGCCGGAGCCGGTCACGCCCTTCGCCGCGACGCCATGTCCGTCGGAGCGGGCGGTGGCCTGCGCCAGCTGGAACAGGTTCCAGCGCACCGCCTGCTGCACGTGCGGCTGATCGGCGATCCGGATGTCCGACCGCTCCCAATAGTCGTCGAGCCATGCGCGCTGCTCCGCGAAGTGTTGCGCGACCGGCGCTTCCCACCCGCGGTCGAGGGTGCGGTCGCAACGATCCGCCAGCTCGCTGACGGGAACCCCTCGGGAGTCGTGGTAGGCCACGAGCTTGGTCAGCGTGGTCGGGATGCCGGGCCGCGCCCGCACCCGGTAGACCTGCTTGGCGACATCGTCCTCGACCGTGCCGGATTCGTCCCAGGCGTTGTCGGTGGTGAGCCGGTGATCGGCCGCGACCGCGAGCGTCATCCCCGAGTTCGTGGTCTGATACCCCAGCAGGCAGCGCCCCCCGGAGCGACGCTTGAGCCGGGCCTGCAGCACCCGATCGGTGAGCAGCTCGCCCTTGCGTGGATCGAACACCGTCCGCTCGACCCGCCGGCCGCTCTGGTACTCGTCCGGGGTGTCCTGCCGATTGCGGATTTGGCTCGAGATCAGCAGCGAGGCGGACGCGTCGAGCACCGTCACCTCGTACTGGATCACCGCGAGGTGGCGCTCGGCGAACGACACCATGCGCCGCGAGCGGATGAGCACCCGCTTACCCGACGGCGTGCGCCACTCCACCTCGCGCAGCAGCACCCCGTCACGGAAGTCCAGCCGTCGGGTGTAGCGCAGGACGTCGGCCGAGCTGAGCACGAACGGCTCATCGTCGACATAGAGGCGGATCACCTTCGCATCGGGCGCGTTGACGATCGTCTGGCCGACCCGGGCGAAGCCGAAGGCCTCCTCCGGGTGGTAGATCCGCCAGGTCTCGTGGAAGCCGTTGAGGTACGTGCCGTAGTCCACCCCGTCGCGGCCCTCGTCCTGATTCGCGCGCAGGCCGATGAACCCGTTGCCGACCGCGAACACGGTCTCGCGGGCGCCCGCGGTCTCCGGCGAGAACTCGGTCTCCACGAGAGCCCATTCCTCCACAGGCATACGTACGCGATCGAGGGGGTCGCCGGTGATGAGCTTCATGTGCGCGGCGTTCCCGTCGGCAGCCACGGCAGCAGCTCGGCGAGGTCACTCACCGCGATGTCCGCGCCGTGCGCGCGCAGCGCATCCGCCCCCGCTCCACGGTCGACGCCGACCACCAGCCCGAACCCGCCCGCGTGGCCGGCGGCGACGCCCGAGAGCGCATCCTCGAGCACAACGCCCTCCTCCGGCGGAAGACCGAGCCGGCGGGCGGCATCAAGAAAGGCGTCCGGGGCGGGCTTCCCGCGGAGGTGGTCGTCAGCGGCTACGATCCCGTCGACGAGCACCTCGACGCGGTCGGCGATGCCCGCCGCCTTCAGCACCGAAGCTCCGTTCCGGGAGCTGGTGACGACGGCGACGCGGATGCCGGTGGGCGCGAGCGCGTCGAGCAGCCGCAGCGATCCGGAGTAGGGGGCGATGCCGTTCTCGGCGAGCTCGGCGGAGAACTCCGCGTTCTTGCGGTTGCCGAGCCCGTGGACCGTGTCGGCATCCGGCGGATCGTCGGGCCCTCCCTCCGGGATGCGGATGTGGCGGTCCTCGAGCACCGCCCGCACGCCGTCGTAGCGCGGCCTCCCGTCGACGAGCCGGTGGTAGTCCTCGACCGTGTAGGGCGCGACGCGGTGCGCCGCGAGGTAGGGCGCGAACAGCCGCTCCCAGGCGCGCATGTGCACCTCCACCGTCGGCGTCAGCACCCCGTCGAGGTCGAAGAGGAAGGCGCGGGCGGAGCGGAGGCGCACGTCAGCGCTGGTGTCGTTCGAGGGCACGGCATGTCCTGTTCGGGGCGTTCCGGGCGTCGCCGAAGCGACGGGGCGATGATACCTCCGGCGGGCCCGAGTCCCGACGACCGCAGGCGGTTGCGCCCGGGTGTCGAGCGACCGCCCGCGATCGGATGCACCCGCGGACGGGGCACCGGTCGGGGCGGAAGCGCCCTCAGTCGTCCGCGACGCGGCCGCCGGTCGCGCGGCGCAGCTTTCCCGGGATCCGACGAAGCCGCGCGCGGATCGAGACCGGGCGGCGATCCCGCCAGCTGCCGACGCCGCGGTGGACGGCGACGGAGCGGGCCGTCTCCTGGTCGGGATGCCCCGCGAAGACCTCCGAGGGGAAGACCATCATGTCGTCCTGCAGAGACTGCAGCTCGTCCCGGTAGATGAACCCGTACTTCTCGGCGGCAGCGGCGTAGATGCTCGGCGCGATGACCGAGGTGTCGAGTCCGCCGTCCGGGAGGAGGAAGTGCCGATCGCGGTAATGGTCGAGGCAATCTTTCAGGAAGGCGTTCCCCGCACGGGCGCCAAAGATCGCCGCCTGGATGCCGATGCCGGGAACGCTCACCTGGCGATCCCGCCTGGTCCCGTCGTCGTGGAGGTGCAGCGTGAGATCCTCGCGCTCGACGATGTTGCGGTGGTACTCGACGGAGGTGAAGAAGTCGTAGCCCAGGAAGTCGTCGAATCGCTTCCGCACGACGACGTCGCTGTCGAGGTAGATCCCTCCCTCCTCGTGCACCGCGAAGGCCCGGATGTAGTCCGCTGCGAACGCCCATTTCCTGACGGACACGGCCTCACGCACGAATGGGACCGAGTGCACGTCGAACCGCCGCGTATCCCAGCGGATGACCTCGTAGTCGGGCAGGACCTCCTGCCAGGTGTCCAGGCACTTCTGGATGTCCGGCGGCAGCGGGTCCTCGCTCAGCCAGCAGTAGTGGATCTTGTGGGGGATCATGTCTCGTCTCAATACCGGTGACGCGGCAGGCGCCGTGAGCTGCGATGGTACTCAGCACCGCGAGGGCGTTGCCCGCCGAGCCGTCCTCCGTGCCCGCGTGACTCCCGGGGACCGAGACGACCGGCAAGCACGGTGCGCCAGCTCAGGCGGGGACGAAGAGCACGATCGTCTCCGCGACGACAGCCGGCTTGCCCGCGCCCTCGCGTTCCAGAACGACCTCGACGCTCACGCGCGCGCCCATCGGGGTGCGGGTGACGTCGCGCACCGTCGACACGGCGCGGATGCGGGAGTCGACCGGCACCGCGCTCACGAAGCGCACCCGGTCGAGCCCGTAGTTGACGACGAACAGCACGTCGGGCACGTCCCACATCCGGCTCGTGAGCTCGGGGATCAGCGAGAGCAGCAGGAAGCCGTGCGCCACGGTGGTGCCGAAGGGACCGGCCGCCGCACGGGCGGGATCGACGTGGATCCACTGGTGGTCGCTCGTCGCGTCGGCGAAGTCGTCGATGCGCCGCTGGTCGACGCTGAGCCACTCGCCGGTGGCGCTCTCCCCCACTGCGCCCTCGATCTCGTCGAAGCTCCGCACCTGGATGCCGCTCATGGTGTCCTTCCCCCCTGCAGCACGGTAGCTCCGCTCGTGGGCGGGCGCAGGCCCCCGTCCGGGACCCGACTCGGCACGCGCCCTCTCGGTAGGCTCGACGAGTGACGGACGCCCCCGCCAGCCCCGCATTCCCCCGCCCCGCCGCATCCGCACCCGCCGTGGACAGCACCGCGAACGCCGCCGCGACGCCGGAGCGCGAACAGCCCTACGCGGCGCTCGGTCTCAAGCAGGAGGAGTACCTCCGCATCCGCGACCTGCTCGGGCGCCGGCCCACCAGCGGCGAGCTGGCGATGTACTCGGTGATGTGGAGCGAGCACTGCTCGTACAAGTCCAGCAAGGTGCACCTGCGCCAGTTCGGGCAGAAGGTCAGTCCCGAGATGACCGCGAACCTCATGGTCGGGATGGGCGAGAACGCCGGCGTCGTCGACATCGGCGAGGGCTGGGCCGTCACGTTCAAGATCGAGTCGCACAATCATCCGAGCTTCGTCGAGCCGTTCCAAGGCGCCGCGACCGGGGTCGGCGGCATCGTGCGCGACATCATCTCCATGGGGGCACGTCCGGTCGCGGTGATGGATGCGCTGCGCTTCGGCGCGCTGGATCACCCCGACACGCACCGCGTGCTACCCGGCGTGGTGAGCGGCATCTCGTTCTACGGCAACTGCCTCGGCCTGCCGAACATCGGCGGCGAGACCTGGTTCGACCCGGTGTACCAGGCCAATCCGCTGGTCAACGCGCTCGCGGTGGGCGTGCTGCGGCACGAGGACCTGCACCTGGCGAACGCGCGCGGCGTCGGCAACCGGGTGGTGCTGTTCGGCGCCCGCACCGGCGGAGACGGCATCGGCGGGGCCTCGATCCTCGCGAGCGAGTCGTTCGCCGAGGGCTCGGGGCGCAAGCGTCCCGCGGTGCAGGTGGGCGACCCGTTCGCCGAGAAGGTGCTCATCGAGTGCTGCCTCGAGCTCTACCGCGCGGGCCTCGTGGAGGGTATTCAGGATCTCGGTGCCGCGGGCATCTCGTGCGCCACCAGCGAGCTCGCCGCCAACGGCGAGGGCGGCATGGCCATCGAGCTGGATGCGGTGCTGCTGCGCGACCCGAGCCTGACGGCGGAGGAGATCCTGATGTCCGAGAGTCAGGAGCGGATGATGGCGATCGTCGCGCCCGAGAAGCTCGAGGGCTTCCTCGCGGTGACGTCCAAGTGGGATGTCGAGACCAGTGTGCTCGGCGAGGTCACCGACACCGGCCGGCTCAGGATCACCTGGCGGGGCGAGACGATCGTCGACGTCGACCCGCGCACCGTCGCGGTCGACTCCCCGGTGTACGAGCGCCCGATCGCCTACCCGGCGTGGCTGGACGCGGTGCGAGCCGACACCAGCGCGACCCTGCCCCGGGCATCCGATGGCGACCAGCTGCGCGCGCAGCTGCTCGCGCTGCTCGGCAGCCCGAACCTGGCGGATAAGAGCCGCCTCACCGACCAGTACGACCGCTACGTGCTCGGCAACACCGCGCTCAGCCAGCCCGACGACGGCGGCATGATCCGGGTGGACGAGCGGAGCGGCCTGGGCGTCGCCCTCGCCACCGACGCGAACGGGCGCTACGCCTACCTCGACCCCTACGCGGGAGCGCAGCTCGCCCTCGCGGAGGCGTACCGGAACGTCGCCGTGACGGGTGCAACCCCGGTCGCGGTGAGCGACTGCCTGAACTTCGGCTCTCCTGAAGACCCCGAGGTGATGTGGCAGTTCAGCCGAGCGGTCGAGGGCCTGGCGGATGCCTGCCTCGCCCTGGGCATCCCCGTCACCGGCGGCAACGTGAGCTTCTACAACCAGACCGGGCAGGTGCCGATCCACCCCACGCCGGTGGTCGCGGTGCTGGGAGTCATCGACGACGTCGGCCGGCGGGTGCCCTCGGGCTGGCAGGACGAAGGCGACAATCTCTACCTGCTCGGCGCGACGGCAGAGGAGCTCGACGGGTCGGCCTGGGCCGGGACGCTCCACGGGCACCTGGGCGGGCATCCGCCCCGCGTCGACCTCGAGCGCGAGCGCGACCTCGCCGCTCTGCTGGCCGCGGCGGCGCACGAGGGACTGCTGAACGCGGCGCACGACCTCGCCGACGGCGGCCTCGGTGTGGCGGCGGCGGAGGCGTGTCTGCGCTTCGGGGTCGGGGCCCGGTTGGTGCTCGACGGACTGCTCGAGCGCGACGGGGTGGACTCGACAGCGGCGCTGTTCTCGGAGACCGGCGGGCGGGTGCTGGTGGCGGTGCCCCGTGAAGAGGACGTGCGCTTCACGCGCCTCTGCGAGGGCCGCGGCTACCCGGTGCTGCGGATCGGTGTCACGGATGCCGGCGGCGAGGGCGGCCCCGACGCGGCGCTCGAGGTGCAGGGCATGTTCCGTCTTCCGCTCGCCGAGCTGCGGGCCCGGTGGAGCGCACCCCTGGCCACGGTGCTCGGCGAGGGGGCGATCACCGCGGCGGTGCGCTGACCCGATCGCCCGGGTGATCTCCGAGGTTCAGCGTTCGTCCGTCGCGAGGGCGTCCGCCCGACCGGCCAGCTCCTCGGCGATCCGGCGGAACAGCCGCGTGGTGGCGACCAGCCGGTCCGGTTCGATCGCGTCGCGGAACGCGCCGCGATAGGTGGCCCCCCACCGCTCGACCGCCTCGTGGCCCGCCGGGGTCAGCTGGAGGATCGTGCTGCGCCGGTCCTGCGGATGCGGCGAGCGCGTCAGCAGGCCCGCGCGCTCGTTGCGGTCGAGCAGACTGGTCATCGCCCCGGTTGTTACCCCGAGGAAGTCGGCGGTGCTCTTCGGTGTCGCCTGCGCGTTCGCGGCGAGGAAGAAGAGAGCGCGGATATCGCTGGAGCTGATCCCGAGCCGAGCGCCGAGGGTCTCCAGGAGGCGCTGATGCTGGAAGCGCATTCGGGAGAACGCGCTCATCGCGTCGGCCACCGCCTCGTCCCCCACCAGGTCGCGCAGGTTGAAGCCGGCATCCGGAGCGTCGAGCGGAGGAGAGGGGCACATGGCGGTCTTTCGGAGCGGAGATCCGGGGTGCACGCCGAGCGGAGCGCTAGGGCGAGTAGATCACGGGGCGCGCGCCGGTGACAGGCGCCGCCGCGGATCACCCCCTTCATTGGGTACATAACTCGGATTGCGAGCCGCTTGGTCACCGGATAGCTTGATGATCGAACTTCCGGAGCCGCCGGAGCCGGAGTTCGCGAGGCGCATCGGGGGGATGCCTTCGGAACCCGAGCATCCGGCCGAGGCCCCGACCGGCTGACCCGAAGCAGCCGAGCTCAGGTGGGGCGCGGAACCCGAAATCCGCGCCCCGCCCACCTCGCCTCCGTCGTGCCGTGCTCAGCGCGGCGTGGTGGACGGCGCGACCGCGTCGATGACCCGGCCCGCGCCCGTCGGGTTGGCCCAGCCCTCGCGGCGCACCGGCTTCGCGAAGAAGACGACCACGGCGACCGCCAGAAGCGAGACGAACGCCGGCAGCAGCATCGACTGCGCCATGGCGGTGGTGAACGGCGCCTGCAGGAATCCCGGCAACTGCCCCGTCGAGAACTCCGACGCGCCGGATCCCGCCCCGCCTGGCGCCGTCGGCAGCTCGGCCGTCAGTCGCGACGAGATCAGGGCCGCGATCGAGGCCGAGCCCAGCACGGATCCGACCTGGCGCACCGCGTTGAACACGCCCGCACCGGCGCCGGCCTTCTGCGGCGGCAGATTGCGGGTGGCCGTGTTCGAGATGGGCGCCCACATGAATCCGCTGGCCACGCCCATGATGACGGCGGGCACCAGCAGCCAGCCGAGCCAGATGTCGGGGCTCAGCAACGCGGCATAGAGGAAGAGCGCCACGGCGAACAGTCCCGTGCCGATCACCGCGAACGTGCGGGGGTTGCGGGTGTCGAGCGCGCGACCGACGAAAGGCGCGATCGGCGTGGACACCACCGCCATCGGCACGAGCATGAACGCCGACTGCAGGGGGGTGAGCCCGCGCACGAGCTGGAAGTAGAAGATCAATGGCAGCGTCATGCAGACGATGAAGAAGCCGACCACGGTGATCGCGGCGGTGCCGAGTGCGAAGTTGCGGTCGCGGAACAGCCCGAGCGGCAGCAGCGGTTCGCGCCGGTTGATCCTCTGCCACACCACGAACGCGACGAGCACGGCGACCCCGACGGCGATCATCGTCCAGAGCGCCGCGCCGGGGATGCCATCGCTGTTGAGCTCCTGGATGCCGAAGACGACGAGGAACATTCCGGCCGCGCTGAGCACGACGCCGAGGATGTCGAAGCTGTGACTGCTCGTCGGCAGTTTCGGCACGAGACGGAGCGCGAGCACGAAGCCCACGATGCCCACCGGCAGGTTCACCAGGAAGATCCACTCCCACCCCAACGGCACGAGCAGACCGCCGAGCACCGGGCCGACGAGGGTGGCGACCCCGGCGGTCGAGCCCCACAGGCCCATCGCCGCTCCGCGGCGGTCGGGCGGGAAGATCCGGGTGATGATCGCCATGGTCTGCGGCGTCATGAGCGCCGCGCCGAGACCCTGCACGACCCGGGCGAGGATGAGCATCCCGATCGTGCCCGAGACGCCGCACCACAGCGAGGCGAGGGTGAAGACGGCGAGACCGGCGAGGTAGAGGTTCTTCGGTCCGAACCGGTCGCCGAGGCGCCCGGTGATGAGCAGCGGCACGGCGTAGGCGAGCAGGTACGCGCTCGTGACCCAGAGCACCGAGGTGACGTCGGTCTTCAGGTCCTGCAGGATCGTGGGGTTGGCGACGGCGACGATCGTCGTGTCGACGAGGATCATGAAGAACCCGACCACGATCGCCCAGAGGGCCGGCCAGGGCTTCACGTCGGCGGGGATCTGCGGCTGGGTCACGGGGTGCTCTCCTGGGGGTCGGTGTCGGGTGCATCGGTGTCGGGCGGATCGGCTTCCGGCCGGGTGGTGGCGGGCGGGTCGGTGTCGGGCCGGGTGGTGGCGGGCGGGTCGGTGTCGGGCCGGGTGGTGGCGGGCGGGTCCGACCACGCGAGGGTGCCCGAGCGAAGGTCGACGATGAGGCGCTCGGTCCAGGTCAACTCGGCTGCGGCGGCGGCGTGCTGGTAGTCGAGTTGGAGCCAGTAGCGCCGGGCGAGGGGGCGCGCGGCGAGCGCGGCCATGGTGGCGGCGTAGTGGTCGCGCCGGATGCGCAGCCCCTCCACCCGGCGGGCGAGGAGATCGAGGGCCGTGTCCCGCGGGAGATTGTTGAGCTCGCTGAGCGCGACGGGGAATCGAGGATATTCGGGCTCCGGCGTGATGAGCATCTCCGTCACCGACTCGGCGAGCATGTCCGCTCCGAGGTCGGTCGCCCTGTAGATGGTGCGGTCCGGCCGATTGCCGTCGCGCTCGGTGCCCTCGGCCTCCGCGAGTCCCTCGCGCACGAGCCGGTCGACCGTGTGGTACAGAGCACCAGGCCCGAGACGAACCAGCTCGTCAGCTCGCCGCATCCGCATCGTCTGCATCATCTGATAGGGGTGCATCGGCTTCTCGAGCAGCAGCGACAGCGCGAGCACACCAAGGGGTGTGACGCGGGTGCGGGCTGTTCGGGTCACGAGGTCCGTTCGGATCGGCGCGGATGGAGGAAGAGGGTGGGAGGAGGAGGTGTGCGGAGTGTGCGGTTTCGAGGGCCGGGCGGAGCCGATCCGAGCGGAGCCGGTCCGAGCGGAGGGTCCGAGCGAAGCCGGTCCGACGGATTACTCCACGCGGAATAGCCCGAGTGGAACATAGCCGCTCTCACCGACGCGGCGCAAGCCCGGGTCCGCGTCGAGCTGACGGTCACCTCCGACGCAGTTCGCGGCGGGTCCGGTCTCAGCGTCCTTCGCTCGCGAGGCGCTCGTGGTGGTGAATGACCTCGGCGACGACGAAGTTGAACCATTTCTCCGCGAACGCCGGATCGAGCTGCGCCTGCTCGGCCAGCTCGCGCAGCCGCGCGATCTGCTGCCGCTCCCGCTCCGGGTCGCTCGCGGGCATCCCCTGCGCGGCCTTGAGGCGACCCACCGTCTGGGTGAACTTGAAGCGCTCGGCGAGGAGGTGGATCAGCGCGGCGTCGATATTGTCGATCGAGAACCGGATACCGAGCAGCTCGGCGCGCGCGGCATCCGTTCCGTCGCCCTCGGGGTTCCCGGTCACGGCCCGAGCCTAGCCGCGCCTCAAGCGCCGGTCGCGGTCAGCCGTGCAGCCGTACCGGTCGAGGGTAGATCGCCAGCCGCCGCTCGAGTCCCTCCCGCACGGCGGGCCACTCCTCCGTGAGGATCGAATACACCGCGGTGCCGCTGAAGGTGCCGTCGGCGCGGATGCGATCGCGCCGCAGGATCCCCTCGAACGAGGCGCCGAGCCTCAGAATGGCGGTCCGCGAGCGCTCGTTGCGCGAATCGGCCTGCAACTTCACACGTCCGAACCCGTGGTCGAAGGCGAGTCCGAGCATCAGCAGCTTCGCCTCCGGATTGACCTGCGTGCCCCACACCCGCGGGTCCCACGCGGTCCAGCCGATGTGCGCCTTCTCCTGCTCCTCGTCGAGATCACCGAGCGTCGAGGCGCCGACGATCCGGCCGTCGAACTCACCGCCGACGATGCGGGCGACGAATTTGATCGCATCCGACCCCGTGCCGTACCCGGCGACCCAGCGCGCGAACTCCTCCGCGGTGCGCGGGAGCCCCTCCGGACCCCCGCCGTAGCCGCCGGCGAACACGTCGGCGTGGGCCAAGGCATCCTGAAGCCCCGCGGTGTGAGAGGCGGCATCGAAGGTTTCGAGACGCAGGAACCGGCCCTCGAGGGGCGCGGCGGGCGGGCGTCGGGCGGTCACCCACCCATCCTCGCGCACCGCCCGCGCGCCGCTGCGCGCCGTACCGCGCGCCGTTCCGAGCGCCGCTCGCGAGCAATTTCGTCGCCGTAGCGAGCACTTTCGTCGGGTGATCGACCGTGCCGGCTCGCCACGGAGCCGATCCGGCGGGGTGCTCCGACGAACGTGCCAGTGCCGAGGGACGTGCCGGCGCCGAGGGTCAGGCGTGCCGGATAGCAATCGAGCACTCTCGCGCACCGCTCACCGGCACTTTCGTCGGGTGATCGACCGTGCCGAGCCGCGGTCGAGCCGATCCGGCGGGATCCTCCGACGAACGCATCGGTGCCGACGGACGTGCCAGTGCCGAGGGTCAGGCGGTTGCGGACTCGCGCTGCGGAAGGCGCCACTGCGGGCGCACGAAGTGGCAGGTGTAGCCGCGCGGATGCTTCCGGAGGTAATCCTGGTGCTCCTCCTCCGCCTCCCAGAACGCTCCGGCAGGCTCGACCTCCGTGACGACCTTGCCCGGCCAGAGACGGGAGGCGTCGACGTCGGCGATGGTGTCGCGCGCCACGGCTTCCTGTTCGGAGCTGGTGAAGAAGACTGCCGAGCGGTAGCTGCGGCCGATGTCGTTGCCCTGGCGGTTGCGGGTCGACGGGTCGTGGATCTGGAAGAAGAACTCCAGGATCTCGCGGTACGAGATCACCGCCGGGTCGAAGACCACCTCCACCGCCTCGGCGTGGTCGCCGTGCCGGTAATAGGTGGCGTTGGGCGTGCTGTCGTCGCCGGAGTACCCGACCCTGGTGGAGACGATCCCGGGGCGAGCGCGCAACAACTCCTGGGCGCCCCAGAAGCATCCGCCGGCGAGGATAGCGGTCTCGGTCGCCGTGCTCGAGTGGATGCTCACTGCGCCGCCTCCGTCGTGAAGAGCCCGGCGTACTGGCCGTAGCCCTCGGCCTCCAGCTCGGCGACCGGCACGAAGCGCAGCGCCGCGGAGTTGATGCAGTAGCGCAGGCCGCCCTGGTCAGCGGGTCCGTCGTCGAAGACGTGCCCCAGGTGGCTGTCGCCGTGCGCCGAGCGCACCTCGGTGCGGGTCATCCACAGGGTCTTGTCCGTTTTCGTGACGATGTTCGCGGCGTCGATCGGCACCGTGAAGCTCGGCCAGCCCGATCCGCTCTCGAACTTGCTCACGGAGGCGAACAGCGGCTCGCCGGAGACGACATCGACGTAGATCCCGGCCTCGTGGTTGTTCCAGTACTCGCCGGTGAAAGCCGGCTCGGTGTGGTCCTCCTGGGTCACGCGGTACTGGTTCTTGGAAAGCGCGGCGACCTTCTCGGGGTCCTTGCGGTAGTCGGTCATGAGCGGTGCAACGCCGCGGATGCCGGGTTCGTTCCCGCGGACCCCCCGGGGCGGGGGCGGGGTCCTCGAGACGGCGGCGTGGCACGCTCCGGAGGGGGCGCTCTCTCGGGAGCGGCTCGGCATCGACACCGGCACGGCACGGTCTCGGAGGCGGCACGATCTCGGCACCGGATGAGGCTCCTGGGGCGGGTGGTGCTCGTGCGCCTCGTCCGTCGCACCGGATGCCGAGATCGTGCCCCGATCATCGCGCCGGAGGGCCGCGGGTCCTCGGGCCGGAGAGCCGCGGGATCCGAAGGCCGGAGGGCCGCGGGAGCCTCGGGCCGAAGAGCCGCGGGATCCGGGGTCGGGGGCCCGCGGGATCCGGGGCCGGAGGGATCCGGGGCCGGGGGCCCGGGGCCGCGGAATCCGGGGCCGGGGGCCGCGGGATCCGAAGGCCGGAGGGCCGCGGGAGCCTCGGGCCGAAGAGCCGCGGGATCCGGGGTCGGGGGCCCGCGGGATCCGGGGCCGGAGGGATCCGGGGCC
>JACRGJ010000039.1 GCA_016212425.1 Micrococcales bacterium
TCCCAGCCGTCCGAGGTGGGTCGCTGGCCGGTCCGCGCCCAGAAGTACGGCAGGGAGAACAGGGTGCGGGCCCCGAGCACCGCGGGCAGGCTCGCGGCCTCCAGCGACCGGAAGACGACGCCGCGACGCCCGCGGGCATCCACTCCGTACAGCCGCACATTCACCTCGGTGAAGTCGCCGAACACGGGCACCGCCGGCAGCGGACCGAGCCGCGCGCGACCCAAGCGGAACGCGATCAGCCCTGCCCACGTCGTGCCATCGGCATCGAGATCGGGACTGATGCCGGGCGGCAGCAGCGGATGCACGTCGTGCGCGTCGACGCGCCAGTGGACGAAGGCGACGTCCCGCCAGTCCTGGGCGGCGACGACCCGGCCAGGAAGTTCCGGAGCCGTGTCGGTCAGGGGCTGTAGAGGCACGATCCGAGCCTAGAGTTGGCCCCCGAGTGCATCGAGATAGCGGAACGCCAGCCGGCTCTCCTGGCCCCTATCGACGGTCGATGCGCCGAGCTGATTCGTGCCCGCTTCCGTAGCCTCGAAAATCGCTGATAATCTTCATTATGTCAGCTTTGGGGGGGGCGAAGATCCGCCTGGATATCACGGATCGTCATCCCCAGCTCGCCGACCGCAAGCAACCCCATCCCCAATGGCCCCGACGAATCCTCCCCGAGGATCGGGAGGCGCCGGAGCGCCGCACGCACTCCCACCGTCATGCGCCCGAGTTGCCATCTCACTTCCCGTTCGCGGGCTTCCCCCCGGTCGAGCGCCGCCAGGCTGGCGGCCTTCGCCGCGTAGGCGGCGGCGCCCAAGGCGTGCGCGCCCATGTGCGCGACGCCGGATGCTTGACCGGCGGACCGTGCGGCAGCGATCGCCGCGGGACTGGATGCCGATGCCGCCCCGCGGCCGGCGATGAAGCGGCGACGGATCTCGCCCGCCGTGCCGAGTTCTCCTCGCCCGAACGCCCGAGCCCGGGCGATCCCGTCTCGCACGCGTTCATCGCGAGGGGCTTCCGCCTCGAAAAGCGGGAGAACACGCTCCGCGCAGTCCGCGGCCCAGAGTGCCACCAGCCGTCGCTCGGTCTCGCTGAGCGCCTGCGCGGATGCCATTCGGGCATTTTACTCCCGTCAGCTCAGGGATAGCACGCACGGGACGCGGTGGACGGGTTCGAGCCAGGGCCGTTCGAGCGGCTCCGCGTCCGGTCAGCCGATGCGCTGGTCGTAGCGCTCGTGGGCCTCGGCGATGGCGGGATAGTGCGCGACGGCCCACCGTTCGACCAGGTCCGTAACGCTCAGCAGGCTGCGTCCCTCGTCCGTGAGCCGGTACTCGACGCGCGGGGGGACGACCGGATGCACGGTCCGTTCGACGAGCCCGTCGCGCTCGAGCGCGCGCAGCGTCTGCGTGAGCATCTTCTGCGATACCCCGTCCACGAGGCGGGCGAGCTCGGAGAAGCGCCGCGTGTCCTGCCCCAGGGCCCCGATGATGAGTACGGTCCAGCGGTCGCCGATCCGATCCAGCAGCGACCGCGAGGGGCAATCCCGGGCGTAGGGGTTCAGGGCTGGGGCCCCGCGCGACTCGGTTACCACGAGGTACCCACTTCCCTAGAGTTAGCTGCTCTCCTAGAGTAATCGCTCGGTCGGCACCACGATCCCATCGCGAAGGCCCTCAGGAAGGAAAAAACTCATGGCGATCATCCACATCCTCGGTGGCACAGGCTATTCCGGCGCGGCTATCGCCGCCGAGGCTGCGCGTCGCGGGCATGACGTCACGTCGGTGAGCCGGCGACTCCCGGAGGATCGTGTCGAGGGCGTCCGTTACGTGACGGCCGATGTCACCGACAGCGCAGCGCTGGACGCCGCAATCGCCGGAGCCGAGGTCGTGGTCGGCGCGCTCTCCCCTCGCGGCGACATGGTCGGTGCTCTTCCGGCAGCGTACGCGCGAGCGGCCGCGAGCACCGCTCGTTCGGGTGCTCGCCTCGTCGTCGTGGGAGGATTCGGCTCCCTGCGACCGGCGCCGGACACCCCCCGCATCTTCGAGGGCGAGGACTTCCCGGCGGAGTACGTCGGCGAGAGTCGCGAGCTGGGAGCGGTTCTCGACGGTCTCGTCGGGGAGGCGACCGGCGACTGGGTCTACGTGAGCCCGCCGATGATCTACGGCGCCCACTTCCCCGGCGAGGCGACCGGACGCTACCGCAGCGGCGGGGAGATCGCGCTGACGTCGGATGACGGCTCGCCGACCATCATCTCCGGCGCCGACTTCGCGCGGGCGGTGGTCGACGAGATCGAGTCGAGCGCGCACCACCGCGCCCACCTGAGCTTCGCGGGCTAACCCGCTTCCTGCTCCATCGCCAACGGTCGAGCTGGAGGAGCACGCGACGATCCGACCGACGTCCTGAGCACGCGCCGTTCGGCGGCTACTGTCGACCCGTGCGGACGGACCACCGTGGTAGGAGCGCGTCCGCCGGCGTCTACGTCCGTATCCGCATCGACGCGCCGCTGGAGCGGGTGTGGGGGCTGACGCAGGATCCGGATGCCCACGTGCGATGGGACCTTCGGTTCAGCCGGATCGTCCCCACCGAGCAGCTGCCCACGGGCGGGTACCGGTTCCGGTACGAGCGGGCGCTTCCCTTCCACGTGATCCGCGGCGTCGGCACCTCGATCGGCGAGCGAGTGCGGCCCGACGGAACCCGCACCTCGGCACTGCGATTCGAGACCGGCGACCCACTCTCGCCGCTCGGCGGCGGGCGCGGGTACTGGCGGTATGAGCCCGACGGGGACGGCACGACCTTCACCACCGGGTATGACTACCGGCCGGGGTGGGGCACGCTGGTCGACCGCCTGGTGCTGCGCCGGCTGATCGGCTGGCTGACCGCGTGGAGCTTCGACCGGTTGCGGATCTGGGCCGAGACCGGCACTCCCCCGGAGCGCTGGCCGCTCCGCAGCGTGCTCGCGGTGTGGCGCTCGGGGCGGCCGCGCGCGCGTCGGACGCTGCGCCGCCCGCCGCGCGGGTCGGTGCTCGCCGACGCCCCCGCGTCCCTCGACGCGCTGGAGGCCCCGTGAGTTCGATCTTCGCCCGCGCGATGGGCGAGGACTTCTCGAGATTGCACCCGATGCTGCAGAAGCGTTTCGGCGTCGGGCTCGAGGACGGTTACGCCTGCGTCGGCACCGGGACGATGCGCCGCATCCGCCGCGGACCCTGGTGGACGGTGCCGTTCCTGCAGATCGGGCGCCTGCGGAGCATCCTCGTGCCCGATCACGGCGAGAACATCCCGTTCCGGATCGAGAACTACCCCTACCGCGACCGGCTGGGCCGCGAGACCGTCACCTTCGTGCGGGAGTACCGCATCCGGGGCCGGATGCGACGCTTCGACGCGACCATGATCGCCGGGCGGCGCACGGGCCGGATCGTGGACTACCTCGGCACCCACCAGCATCTGGCCGTCGACCTCGAGCTGCACGCCGAGCCGGACGGCTCGCTGCTGCTGCGGTCGGATGCCCAGCGGTTCTACGAGGGCCCCATCGCCTTCCGCTTTCCGATGTTGTTCAGCGGGCGGGCGGAGCTGCGCGAGTCCTTCGACGACGACACCGGCGAATACCGGGTATCGCTCGAGGTGCGCAACCGCGTCTTCGGGTTCCTGTTCGGCTACGACGGCGCCTTCCGGTGCGAGTTCCCGGATGCCGTGGACGCGCCGGAACGGCTGAAGCCCCGCCGGACCGAGTCGCGGGAGTGAACCCCACGGCTACCGTGGAGGGGTGACCCACACCCTGAACGACGGCAGCGTCCTCCCCGACCTCGGATTCGGCACCTATCCCCTGCGCGGCGAGGAGGGCACGGCCGCGATGGTGTCCGCCCTCGAGGCCGGCTACCGCTACCTCGACTCCGCCGTGAACTACGAGAACGAGCGGGAGGTGGGCGAGGCGCTGCGCCGGTCCGGTCTCCCCCGCGACGAGGTGCAGCTCGCCACGAAGATCCCCGGGCGCTTCCACGAGGAGGAGCTCGCGCTGCGCTCGCTCGCCGACTCCGCGGTGCGGCTCGGCGTCGAGCGGATCGATGTCGCGCTCATCCACTGGCCGAATCCGAGTCGCGACCTCTACCCGCGGGCGTGGCGCGCGCTGGTCCGCGCGCAGCGCGACGGACTGGTCCGCACCATCGGGGTCAGCAACTTCACCGCGGCGCACCTCGAGCGCGTCGTCGACGACACCGGGGTGACGCCCGCGATCAACCAGCTCGAGCTGCATCCCCAGTTCCCGCAGCCCGAGATGCGGCGCACCGATTCGGAGCGCGGCATCCTGACCCAGGCGTGGAGCCCGCTCGGGAAGCGCAGCGCACCGTTCGGCGAGACAGCGGTGGCGGAGGCCGCCGAGCGGTACGGGGTCTCCCCCGCGCAGGTGGTGCTCCGGTGGCATCTGCAGCTCGGGACGATGCCCCTGCCGAAGTCCGCCACGCCCGCCCGGCAGCGCGCCAACCTCGACCTCGACGGTTTCCAGCTCGGTGAGGACGAGATGACGGCGATCGCCGGACTGGCCCGCGCCGACGGCCGCCTCTTCGGCGGCGACCCGGACACCCACGAGGAGATGTAGCACCGCGGCCGGCCCTCGGTTCAGACCCCGGGGCGCTCCGGGACGGCCGCGAGCTGGCCGCAGGCGCCGTCGATCTCCGTCCCGCGGGTGTCACGGAGCGTGGTGGGGATGCCGGCGGCGTTGAGCCTTCGCACGAACTCGTCCCGGACCGCAGGCTCCGAGGCGGTCCAGATCGAACCCGGTGTCGGGTTCAGTGGGATCGGGTTCACGTGCACCCAGCCGTGACCGCGGGCGAGCAGCTTTTGTGCAAGAAGGTCGGCGCGCCAGGCGTGGTCGTTCATGTCCTTGATGAGCGCGTACTCGATCGAGACGCGGCGCCCTGTGCGCTCGAAGTAGTCGTGCGCGGCATCCAGCGCCTCATCGACCTTCCAGCGCGAGTTCACCGGGATCAGTTCGTCGCGTAGCGCGTCGTCCGGAGCGTGCAGCGAGAGCGCGAAGGTGACCGGGACGCCCTCCCGCGCCAACCGGCCGATAGCCGGCACGAGTCCCACTGTCGAGACGGTGATGTGACGCGCGCTCATCCCGAGCCCGTCGGGTTGGGGAGCGACCATCGTGCGCACCGCGCTCATCAGCCGGGCGTAGTTCGCCAGGGGCTCCCCCATGCCCATGAAGACGATGTTGCTCACCCGCTCCGGCACGGTCTCCTCCGTCCGGCGGCCGCCGAGCTCGCCGCGCGCCAGCGCCCGGTTGGCGAGCACGACCTGCTCGACGATCTCCGCGGCGGACATGTTGCGGGTGAGTCCGGCCTGGCCGGTCGCGCAGAAGGGGCAGTTCATCCCGCAGCCTGCCTGCGAGGAGACGCAGAGGGTGATCCGACCGGGGTAGCGCATGAGCACCGACTCGACCAGGGCGCCGTCGTGCAGCCTCCACAGGAACTTGATCGTGTCGCCGCGGTCGGTCTCGAGGCGACGGACCTCCGTGATGAGCGGAGGCAGGAGCCCGCGCACGAGCTCCTCGCGCCCGGCGGCGGGCAGGTCCGTCATCTCGGCCGGGTCGGTGGTGTATCGGGTGAAGTAATGCCGCGCGACCTGTGTGGCGCGGAACGCCGGCAGGCCCAGCTCGACGGCGCGCGCGCGCCGCTGGGCGGGGGTCAGGTCCGCGAGGTGCCGCGGCGGGACGCCGCGTTTCGGCGAGGCGAACTGCAGCAGCGGGCGCCCCTCGGAGTCACGCTGCTGCGTCCACCCCTCGGTGGCGGGTCGCACCTGAGCGGAATCGATCGGGCGCGCCGGCATGGGGTCAGGATATCCCCGCGTCTCCCTCGCCCTCCGGCCGCCGTCCTCGGGCCCCGACCCCGGAACGACTGGACGCCCGGTGGGAGCGCCGAGCGCGCACGACGGACGAGGCGCTGCGGCTCTATCGTGAAGACGGTCGCGATCGTCGGATCGCGCCGGACGGGAGACCTATGAGCATCAACGACGACGACATCACCAGCGGCGGCTCCACGGCCGGAGAGGGCACCGCCGACGGCGGAGCCAACCCCGGCGGGCACGACGGCGGAGCCGACGGGTCGGCCGGCGCGGGCGAAGGCCCGGCCGACGGCGGCGCCAACCCCGGCGGCCATGACGGCGGAGCCGACGGGTCGGCCTGACCGGGCCTTACTGACCGCGTGAGCACTACCGCTCGGAGCGGGCCGGGTGACCGGCCCGCTCTCTCGCGTTGCATCGGCATCCCGATCGAGGAGTTCGCCGCCCACCACTGGGGGCGTCGCGCCCTGCTCAGCCCCGCGCTCGACCCCGACGCCTTCTCCGATCTGTTCAGCGCGGATGCCGTCGACGAGCTGATCGCGGAGCGCGGCCTGCGCACCCCCTTCATCCGGATGGCGAAGGAGGGTTCGGTGCTCGGGCCCGCGACCTACACCGCCTCCGGCGGCTTCGGCGCCGAAGTCGCCGACCAGGTCAGCTCCGACCGGGTGCTGGCGCAGTTCGCCGCCGGCGCCACCATCGTCTTGCAGGGTCTGCACAGGATGTGGCCGCCCTTGCAGCACTTCACCCGGCAGCTGATCGCCGAGCTCGGGCATCCGGCGCAGGTCAACGCCTACGTGACGCCCGGCTCGAACCGCGGTTTCGACCCGCACTACGACGTCCACGACGTGTTCGTGCTGCAGGTCGCCGGCGAGAAGCGCTGGGTCGTCCACGAGCCCGTGCACGAGAACCCACTCGCCGACGAACCCTGGTCGCAGCATGCCGACGCCGTCGCCGCGCGAGCGGCCGGGGATCCGCTCATCGACACCGTGCTGCGGCCGGGCGATGCGCTCTACCTCCCGCGCGGCTACATCCACTCCGCGACCGCGCTCGGCGGGACGACGGTGCACCTCACGATCGGGATGCCGGCCTTCACCGGTACCGACATCGCCCGGGAACTCGTCGCCCGCGCCGTCCGGGCTCCGGCGGTGCGCGGCTCCCTGCCGCTCGGAGTGGACGTCGCGGACCCCGCGGCGCTGGCGGCGCAGGTCCGTGCCGCCGCCGACGCCGTCATCGCCGAGCTGTCGGCCGACCCGGACGCGGCGGCCCGTCGGATCGCGGCCGCCCTGGGCGACCGGTTCGCCCGCATGACCCGGCCGGAGCCGCTGCGCCCGCTCGCCGCCATCGAGGCCGCAGAGGCGCTCGGCCCGGAATCGCAGGTCCGGTGGCGGGCCGAGCTCCGCTTCCGCGTTCTCGACGAGGGCGACCGCGTTGCCATCGCCCTGGGCGAGCGCACCATCCGTCTGCCCGGCTCCGCGTCGGAGGCTCTACGGCAGCTCGCGGAGGGAACGCCGGTGGCCGTGGCCGCGCTGCCGGGTCTCGACACCGCCGACGCGCTGGTCGTGGTGCGCCGACTGATCCGCGAGGGGGTGCTCGTCCCCGCATGACTGTGCACGACCTCGACCGCTCCCACCGCGGCGGCGGACCCCGCTGCAGCACCGGTTCGGCGCTGCGCGGCGAGTCGCTGGCCGCCACGGCGTCGCTCGGCCGCCGGTGGCTGCTCGTGGAGGTCGCCGGCGGCTGGGGCTGGAGCGCGTTCTTCGACTCCCCCGCGATCGACACCCGCCTCGCGCGCCGGATCGTCGAGCGCGTCGAAGGCCAGCGGATGCGGATCGCCGCGATCCGCCGACCCGGCCGGGCGCGAGGTGCCGGCCGTTGGCGCTGGGCGATCGTGGACACCGGACCGGGAGTGGAGTCGATTCACCGCGGCGAGTGCGCGACCGCGGAGGAGCTCCTCGAGCTGCCGCTGGACGGGGCGAGCGGGAAGCGGGACGACCGTCCCATCGTCGCGGTGTGCGCGAACGGACGGCACGACGAGTGCTGCGCGGTGCGCGGGCGGCGCGTGGCCTCGGAACTGGCCGAGTGGTACCCGGACGAGACGTGGGAGTGCTCGCACATCGGCGGCGATCGCTTCGCCGCCACGATGCTGATGTTCCCGCACGGCCTGAACTACGGGCGCGTCGATCACGAGGACGCGCCCGCGATCGTGGCGAGGTATCTGGCGGGGCGGATCGCCCCTGACGGATTCCGGGGGCGAACGAGCTTTTCGAGGATCGAGCAGGCGGCGCAGCACGCCGCGCGCACCCAGCTCGGCGACGACCGCCTGGAGGCGTATCGTCCGCTCACCACGCGGGCGCAGGCGGACGGCTGGCGCGTGGAGCTCGCCGCGGGAGCGGCGACGGTTCTCGTCGACGTCGCCGAGTCGACCGGCTCCCCTCTCTTCACGACCTGCGAGGCGGGGACTGCGGTCCCGATCCGTCAGTACGCGGCCACCCGGCTCGAGGTGCGCCGCTGAACCGGCTCATCCACGGTGCACCGCGCGGAGAGCGACGGGCACCGCGACGGCCGCGATCACGACCGAGAGCAGGATCGACGCTGCGAAGCCGGCACCGGTCGCGCCGCCGGCGGAGGCGAAGACGAGGCCGCCCAGGGCGATCGCCACCGCCCCGGCGACCGACTCGACGATACTCAGCGCCGAGCTGTTGAAGCCCTGATCCGCGGGCGCGGAATAGCCGAGCATGAGCGTCGACAGTCGGGGGTAGACCGTCCCCATGCCCCCGGCCGCGATCAGCCAGCCCACTCCGGCCACCGCGGGCGGAAGGGTCAGGGCGGCGGTGGCGAACTGCAGGGCGATGCCCGTCGTGACGAGCACCGCGCCCGCGGCCAGCGCACGCCCTTCCGGCACCCGGCCGGCCAGCCGGGGCTGGATCGCGGAAGCGCCGGCCCAGGCGAGGGCGCCGACGGTCAGGATCAGGCCCGCCTGCCAGGACTCGAAGCCGTAGCGCTCCTGCAGCAGGTAGGGCAGCCGCACCTCGGTGGCGAAGAACGCCGCGGCGATCGTGCCGCGCAGCAGGATCGTCGCGCCGAGCCCGCGCCGCGCGCGCAGCGCCCCCGAAGGCAGCAGCGGGCGGATCAGGAGCACGGCGGCGGCCACCCCGATGACGGCCAGGGCCCAGCCGAGCGCGGCCGGCAGTTCCCCGGCGACGCCGACGCCGAGCACAGCGGCGGCCAACAGGACCGCGAGCACCGCTTCTCCGGCCACCCGACGGAGCGGGCGAGGCTCGCCGATCTGTTCGGAAGGCGAGCGGAGAATGCGCAGCAGCGCAGGGGTGATAGCGCCCAGCGCGGCGAGGACGAGCACGCTGACGCCGACGAACACCCATGGCCAGCCGACGCTGTCGGCGACCAGCCCGGCGGCCACCGGACCCACCAGGCCGGGCACCACCCACGCCGCGGCGAAAGTGGCGAAGATCCGGGTGTGCAGCTCGCTGCGGTAGGCGCGCGCGACGATGACGTAGATCGCGACGATCATCGCGCCCATGCCGAGGCCCTGGAGGAACCTGCCTGCCACGAAGACCGGCATGACGGATGCGGTGGCGGCGAGCACGAGCCCGGCGACGAACACGATCACCGCGCCGATCAGCGGGGCCACCGGCCCGCGCCGGTCGGTCCAGCCGCCACTGACGACCGTGCCGATCACCTGCGCCGCGAGCGTCGAGGCGAACGCGGCGGAGTAGAGCGTGACGCCGTCCAGCTCCCGCGCGACGGTGGGCATGATTGTCGTCACCGCGAGCGCGTCGAAGGCCGCGAGGAAGATCATGGCGTTCGCGCCGACGGTGGTCCAGA
>JACRGJ010000001.1 GCA_016212425.1 Micrococcales bacterium
CCGCGGATCGTCGCGCAGCCGGTGCCGGTGTTGCGCAGCGGGGCGGATGACGCCGCCATCGTCGTCGTCGACCCGCCCTTCGGCGTGGCCGCGCATCCCTCGAGCGGCTGGGAGGGCCCGACGGTGCTCGGCGCCCTCGCAGCGGCCGGGTTCGCCGTGGCGACCTCCGGCGCGGCGGAGCGAGCAGGGATCGTGCATCGGCTGGACGTCGGCACCTCCGGGCTGATGGTCGTCGCGAAGAGCGAGAACGCCTACACGCGCCTGAAGCGCGCGTTCCACGACCGCGAGGTCGAGAAGGTGTACCACGCCGTCGTGCAGGGCCACCCGGACCCGCTCGCCGGGACCATCGACGCCCCGATCGGGCGGCATCCCTCGTCGTCGTGGAAGTTCGCGGTCACCTCCGACGGCAAGCCGAGCGTGACCCACTACGTCACCCTCGAAGCGATGCGTGCCGCGTCCCTCCTCGAGGTCCACCTCGAGACCGGGCGGACGCATCAGATCCGCGTGCATCTCGCCGCGCAGCGCCACCCCTGCGTCGGCGATCCGCTGTACGGGTCGGATCCGACTCTCGCCGCGCGCCTCGGGCTGATCCGGCAGTGGCTCCACGCGCAGCGGCTGGGTTTCGTCCACCCGAGCACCGGTGAGCCGGTCGTCTTCGAATCGCCCCACCCTCCCGATCTCGAACACGCGCTGGGGAGACTGCGGGAGGACTGACCCGAATCTAGACTGGCTCTCTAGCCGCACCCGCGCTGCGACCGACCCCGGAGCATCCGTGACCTCGAGCGATTCCTTCGTGCACCTGCACGTGCACACGGAGTACTCGATGCTGGACGGCGCGGCCCGGGTCGGCGACCTCATGGAGGAGACCCTCCGCCAGGGGATGCCGGCGATCGCGATGACCGATCACGGCAACACGTTCGGCGCCTTCGACTTCTGGTCCAAGGCCACCGCGGCCGGCGTGAAGCCGATCATCGGCACCGAGGCCTACCTCACCCCCGGCACCCACCGCGGGGACAAGACCCGGGTCAAGTGGGGCGCGGGCGGAGAGGATGACGTCGCCGGATCCGGTGCGTACACCCACATGACCCTGCTCGCGGAGAGCACGGCAGGACTGCACAACCTGTTCCGGCTCTCGTCGAGGTCCTCGCTGGAGGGCTTCTACTTCAAGCCCCGCGCCGACCGCGAACTGCTCGCGCTGTACTCCGGCGGCCTCATCGCCACCACCGGATGCCCCTCCGGCGAGGTGCAGACCCGATTGCGACTCGGGCAGTACCAGGAGGCCCTCCGCGCCGCCGCCGAGTTCCGCGACATCTTCGGACGCGACAACTTCTACGTCGAGCTCATGGAGCACGGCCTCGGAATCGAGAAGCGCGTGCGCGCTGACCTGCTCCGCCTGGCCGCCGAGCTGGGGCTGAAGACCGTGGCCACCAACGACCTGCACTACACCCACGCGCACGACGCGACGGCGCACGAGGCGCTGCTGTGCGTGCAGTCCGGCTCGACCCTCGATGACCCCAACCGCTTCAAGCTCGACAGCCACGAGTTCTATCTGAAGACGCCGCAGCAGATGCGGCAGCTCTTCCGCGAGCTGCCGGAAGCCTGCGACACCACCCTCGAGATCGCCGAGCGCTGCGATGTCGCCTTCGACACCCACGCCAACTACATGCCGCGCTTCCCGGTCCCGGCCGGCGAGACCGAGGAGAGCTGGTTCGTCAAGGAGGTCGAGCGCGGGCTCGTGGATCGCTACCCCGAAGGCATCCCTCCCGAGGTCCGTGCCCAGGCCGACTACGAGACCGGCGTGATCGCGCAGATGGGCTTCCCCGGGTACTTCCTGGTCGTCGCGGATTTCATCAACTGGTCGAAGGACAACGGCATCCGCGTCGGTCCCGGCCGCGGGTCGGGCGCGGGATCCATGGCGGCCTACGCCATGCGGATCACCGATCTCGACCCGCTGCGGCATGGGCTGATCTTCGAACGCTTCCTCAACCCCGACCGCGTCTCGATGCCCGACTTCGACGTGGATTTCGACGAGCGCCGTCGGGGCGAGGTCATCCGCTACGTCACGAACAAGTACGGCGAGGAGCGGGTCGCGCAGATCGTGACCTACGGCACGATCAAGGCCAAGCAGGCACTGAAGGACTCCAGCCGCGTGCTCGGCTTCCCCTTCGGCATGGGGGAGAAGCTGACGAAGGCGATGCCGGCGCCCATCATGGGCAAGGACATGGCGCTGACGAGCGTCACGGACCCCCGCGCTGACCGCTACAAGGAGGCGGGTGACCTCCGCGCGCTCATCGACACCGACCCTGAGGCGAGGACGGTCTTCGACACCGCGCTGGGGCTCGAGGGGCTGAAGCGGCAGTGGGGCGTGCACGCGGCCGGCGTCATCATGTCGTCCGAGCCCCTCATCGACATCATCCCGATCATGAAGCGGGAACAGGACGGGCAGATCGTCACCCAGTTCGACTACCCGTCCTGCGAGGCGCTCGGCCTCATCAAGATGGACTTCCTCGGGCTGCGCAACCTCACGATCATCGACGACGCGCTCGACAACATCGAGGCGAACCTCGGGCAGCGGCCGGTGCTGGAGGATCTCGCCCTCGACGACCCGGACGCGTACGCCCTGCTCGGACGCGGCGACACGCTGGGCGTGTTCCAGCTGGACGGCGGGCCGATGCGCTCGCTGCTGCGGCTGATGAGGCCGGACAACTTCGAGGACATCTCCGCGCTGATCGCCCTGTACCGTCCGGGTCCGATGGCGGCGGACAGCCACACGAAATACGCGCTGCGCAAGAACGGCGTCCAGCCCATCGAGCCGATCCACCCGGAGCTGGCGGAACCGCTGCGCGACATCCTCGACACCAGCTACGGCCTGATCATCTACCAGGAGCAGGTGATGGCGATCGCGCAGAGGGTCGCCGGCTTCTCGCTCGGCCAGGCCGACATCCTGCGCCGGGCGATGGGCAAGAAGAAGAAGTCCGAGCTCGACAAGCAGTACGAGGCCTTCGAGGCGGGGATGACCCTGAACGGGTACTCCGCCTCGGCGGTCAAGACGCTCTGGGACCTCCTCCTGCCGTTCTCGGACTACGCGTTCAACAAGGCGCATTCGGCCGCCTACGGCGTGCTCTCGTACTGGACCGCGTACCTCAAGGCGCACTACCCGGCCGAGTACATGGCGGCGCTGCTCACCAGCGTCGGCGACGCCCGCGACAAGCTCGCCATCTACCTGGGCGAGTGCCGACGGATGGGCATCACCGTGCTCGCTCCGGATGTCAACGAGTCCATCGGCTACTTCTCCGCGGTGGGATCGGACATCCGCTTCGGTCTGGGGGCCGTCCGCAACGTCGGCACGAACGTCGTCGAGATGATCCGGCGCGCCCGGGAGGAGAAGGGCGCCTTCACCTCCTTCCACGACTTCCTGCGCAAGGGGCCGATCCCCGTCGCGAACAAGCGGACCGTCGAGTCGCTCATCAAGGCGGGCGCATTCGACTCGCTGGGGGCCACCCGGCGCGCGCTCATCGAGATCCACGAGGAGGCCTGCGAAGCCGCCGTCGCGGTGAAGCGCAACGAGGCGAACGGGCAGGTCGGCTTCGACTTCGACGCGCTCTGGGACGAACCCGCCGCGGTGGACCACGTGCCGGCGCGGCCGGAGTGGGACAAGAAGGCCAAGCTCGCGTTCGAGCGCGAGATGCTGGGGCTCTACGTCTCCGACCACCCGCTCGCCGGGCTCGAGTTGCAGCTGGCGAAGCACGCCTCCACCTCGATCACCGACCTCCTCGCCAGCGAGACGCTCACCGACGGCGACCAGGTCGTGGTGGCGGGGCTCGTCACCAGCGTGCAGCACCGCACCGCCCGCACGTCCGGCAACCCGTTCGGCATCATCGCCGTCGAGGACTTCGGCGCCGAGGTGCAGGTGCTGTTCATGGGCAAGACCTATCAGGAGTTCGCGCCCGCGCTCGTCGGGGACTCCGTGGTGGTCGTGCGGGGGCGGGTGTCGGTGCGCGACGACGGTCTGAACCTGCACGCCGTGTCGATGTTCGTGCCCGACACGGGCGCCTCGCTCGGCTCCGGTCCGCTCGTCATCTCGATGCCGGAGCACCGCGCCACCACGGATGTCGTCACCGCGCTCGGGGACGTGCTCATCCGTCACGCCGGGGAGAACGAGGTGCGCCTGCGCCTGGTGCGTGGGGAGAACGCCCGGATGTTCGAGATCCCGTACCCGGTGTCGGTCACGGCGGATCTCTACGGCGAGCTCAAATCGCTCCTCGGTCCGAACTGCGTCGTGTAGAACCCGCCCGCCGCTCTCGTAGGCTCTCAGGGTGATCGCGCGCCTCGACCTCCGCGGGGACACCCCGAGCCGCGCCGAGCTGCTCGCCGCCGTGCCGCGTGCCACGACCGAGGGTCCCTCGGCGGCGGACGCGGCCGCGGACCTGATCGCCGACGTGCGGACGCGCGGATCCGGAGCGTTGCTCGATCAGGCGGAGCGGTTCGACGGCGGATGCCCGCCCTCCCTCCGCGTCGATCCGGGTGAGATCGCGCGGGCCGTCGGCGATCTCCCCCGCGCGGTGCGGGACGCCCTCGAGGAGTCGATCGACCGTGTCCGCACCGCCAGCCGGGTGCAGATCCCCCCACCGGCGGTCACCGAGCCGGCTGCCGGCGCTCGGATCGTGCAGCGCTGGATGCCGGTGGGCCGCGTCGGGCTGTACGTCCCGGGAGGCAAGGCGGCCTACCCCTCCAGCGTCGTCATGAATGTCGTCCCCGCCCAGGTCGCGGGCGTCGCCGAACTGGCGATGGCCTCTCCACCCCAGGCGGCGCACGGCTTCCGGGTGCATCCGCTGATCCTCGGCGCGGCCGGGCTGCTGGGCATCGACGAGGTCTACGCGATGGGCGGTGCCGGTGCGGTCGCCGCTTTCGCGTACGGGGTGCCGGATGCCGGGATCGCCCCGGTCGACCTGGTGACCGGTCCCGGCAATCGCTTCGTCGCCGCAGCCAAGCGGCTGGTGCGCGGGGTGGTGGGGGTCGATTCGGAGGCCGGCACCACCGAGGTGCTGGTGATCGCGGACGAGACCGCCGACCCCCGGTGGGTGGCGGCCGACCTGATCAGCCAGGCCGAGCACGACGAGTACGCCGCCGCGGTCCTCGTCACCACCTCGGCGCGGCTGGCCGACGACGTCGCCGCGGAGCTGAGCGTGCAGGCGGCGACGACGGCATCCGGCGACCGGGTCGCGGCCGCCCTCTCCGGCTCCCAGTCGGCGATCGTGCTCGTCGACGACCTGGAGACCGCCGCGCGGTTCAGCGACGCCTACGCCCCCGAGCACCTGGAGATCCAGACCCGCGCGCCGGGCGAGCTGCTCGATCTCATCCACGACGCCGGGGCGATCTTCCTCGGCGCGCACACGCCCGTCAGCCTGGGCGACTACCTGGCCGGCTCGAACCACGTCCTGCCCACGGCGGGAGGCGCGCGCTTCTCCGCCGGACTCAGCGCCGCGACGTTCCTGCGCGCGCAGCAGGTGGTGGAGTACGACGCCGGTGCGCTGGGGCGGGTGGCGCCGCACATCCGCGCCCTGAGCGACGCCGAAGGGCTCCCCGCCCACGGCGACGCGGTCGACATCCGGCTCGCCTGAACCCCGACCGGTCCGCGCTCCGGCTACCCTGATCCCGCCATGTTCTGCCCCTTCTGCCGTCACCCTGACAGCCGCGGCCTCGCCTCCCGCACGAGCGTCGACGGCACCAGCGTCCGTCGGCGTCGGCGGTGCCC
>JACRGJ010000037.1 GCA_016212425.1 Micrococcales bacterium
ACTGAAGTCCGAGCCGACGAAGCTGGACTCGACATCGCGGGCGGCGATGCGCTGGACGAGGTTGAGCGCGGGGATGAACAGCCAGCGGTCGGCGTCGCGGCCCGGCTCTTTGGCGACGAGGAACGCCGTCCCGTCGAAGGCTAGGTCGGCGAGTCGCATCGCGCTGCCCTGCACGCGCGGCGGGCCGCGCGCTTCGCCCGCGAGGCGCTCGCGTTCGATCAGAGCGCCGAGCTCCTGCGCACGGCGGTCCGCCTGGGCGATCCGGACGACCCGGGGCGACCGGCGCTGCACCGCGCGCTCGCCGACGCGCTCGTCGAGGCGGGCCGCGGCGCCGAGGCGGCCGAGCAGTACGAGCGCGCGGCCCAGGACGCGGACGCCGCGACGCGGCTCGAGTGCCGCCGCCGGGCCGCCGAGCAGCTCATCCTGACGGGCCACCTCGAACGCGGCGTCGCGACCCTCGAGACCGTCCTCGGTGAGGTCGGGACGCGGCTCCCGAGGACGCCGGCCCGCGCGCTCGGGTCGGTGCTCGCCCACGGCGCGCTCGTTCGGGTGCGCGGGCTCGGGGCGACGCTGCGCGACGAGAGCCAGATCCCGCCGTCCGACCTCACGCGGCTCGAGGTCTACGTCACGGTCGCCGTGGGCTTCGCCCTCATCGACCCGATCCGCGCGGCCGACTTCCAGGGCCGCGCGCTCCGGCTCGCGCTGCGCACCGGCGAGCGCCGGAGGCTGGGGCGCGTGCTGGCCCACGAGGCGATCGCGCGCGCCGCCCGCGGCCCGGCGGGCCTCGCGGACGCCGAAGCCGTGCTGGCGCGCTCGCGGCAGCTCTCGCTCGAATGCCGCGATCGATACGTGGGGGCCATCGGCGAAGGCGCGCGCGGGATCGTCCTGTACCTCGCCGGGCGCTTCACCGAGTCGAGGCAGTGCATGCGCGACCTCGAGCTGCGCTACGTGAAGAGCCGGGGCGCCGACGGCACGTTCTCGGCCTGGGAGGTCGAGACCGCGCGCCTGTTCTACCTGTTCGCGCTCAGCAAGCTCGGCTCGTTCGCCGAGCTGGCGGTCCGCATCGTGCAGTACCGCCTCGACGTCGGCCGGCGCGGCGATCGCTACGGAGAGACCAGCTACCTGCGCGGCTTCAACGTGGTCTGGCTCACGAAGGACAAGCCGGACGAGGCCGAGCGGGATCTCGACCGGGCCACGTGGACGGCTCCCGAGGTCGGCTTCCACGTCCAGCACTGGTACGAGCTGCGCGCCCGCATCGAGCTCGCCCAGTACCGCGGCGAGGTCCGGGACCTGCTCGGAAGGCACGAGGACGCCTTCACCCGGATGCGCCGCTCGCTCCTACCCCGCGTGATGATGGTGCGGACCGAGATGCGCTGGGTCCGTGCGCGCACGGCGCTCGCGACCGCGGGGGTCGCCCCGCCCTCGGAGCAGGGCGCCCTCGTCGCCGAGGCGCGGCGCATGGCGCGCAAGCTCGAGCGCGAGCGCGTCCCGGTGGCGTCGGCGTGGGCGGCCCTGCTGCGCGGCGCGCTCGCTTCCCGTGCCGGCGACACCGCGGGCGCGATCGCAGCGCTCGACCGCGCGATCGAGGCCGCCGACGCGCTGCAGATGAGCACCGTCGCCGCCTGCGCGCACCTGCGCCGCGGCGCACTGTTCGGCGGCGCCGATGGTGCGACGGAGACCGCGCGCGCCGACGCCGCCCTCCGGCGCGAGGGCGTGGTCAGTCCGGAGCGTCTCTGCGAGGTCGTCGCGCCGGGCTACTCGAGGGGCTCCACGTCCTGACGTCAGGACACGCAAGTCCCGACGTCGGTACCTGCACGTCCTGACGTCAGGACATGTGTGTACGGAGCAACACACAACCACCGGACGGTCCCGCATGCGTCCACCGCGGGGCCCTCGCGCCGAACGCATCCTCTCAAAAGGGCGTTCGTGGTCACGCTGGAAATTCCTACCTGGAGCCTGACGCATGTCAGCCCGGACGCGCTCGGTCGGTGCAAGGCTCCTCACGTTCCAGGGGGGTCCTGGTCGGCACCGACAGGACCCGGCACGCGAAAGGAAGGCTGGCATGCAGAGTGCGCTCGTCGCTCGTCGCTCGTCGCTCGTCGCTCGTCGCTCGTCGCTGTGACCGTTGCGCTCCTCTCCCTGTTTCCGTCGCTGAGCGCCGCGCTCGATCTGTCACCTAACGCGCAAATCGGCATCAGCCGGAGTAGCTTGACCCTCCAGAGCTACACAGTCTGGGCGCGTCGAAGCGACGGCAGGCTGGTCTCACGCCGGCAGAAGACGCCCGGGGACTTCGTCTGGACGGTGCACGACGAGGTGGACGATGACGTTGGACCGTACGGCGTCGCGGCCACGTCGTGGTTCGGCGCGAGCGGAGCGCCTGTCTACGAGTGGGTGGCCTACGTCAACGAGTCCGGCAACCTGGTCGTGCGCTCCTTCACGAACGGGATTGCCGACATGGAGGCGGCGTACGCTGGTCCGGACGGGCAGAACTCGCCTACGGGCCCCGTGGCGATCACGACCGCGCTCGAGGGCCCTCCCGAGGCCGGCACACGCTATGTCCGAGTCTACGTCACGACCGCACAGAACCGACTGTACAGCCTCCGTTTCGATCCGGCAGATCCTGGAAACCCGGATTGGTTAGGTCCCATCCAAACGGCCGTCTCGCTGACCAACCCGATTGCCGCGACGGTCGCGACCGACGACAGGACGATCAGGGTGTTCATGACCTCGACGGGCGATCACGTGCTGCAGCGGCGATTCCAGGAGCCAAACTGGATTCTCTGGGACCTCGGCGCAACGCCAGGAGGCGGCGGTTGCGGGACCATCGCCGTCGCGCAGGGCCGCCTCGACACCTACACCGTCGTCCTCTACTGCGCGAAGACCAACCCTGCAAACGACCGAATCTACCGCGCTGTTGCGAGCGGCTGGATCACGGCGAACCCGGCGTGGCAGGGCTCATTCGCGCTCCCGCCAGGCAACGGCTCGGTCTTGAACACCGGCTACGCGATCGCGGCGACTGCTCAACCCAGCCAGACCAGCCCGCAGAGCATGGACGGCTGGGTCGTAGGCAGCAACGGCAAGCTCTGGCACTTCGCGCGCAAACCCGGCCAGACCTGGCAGGGTCCGGCGGACCTCGGCTGGGACCTCGAGACGGAGGCGCGCTCCGGAGGGCTCGCGGCGTCACCGCGCGAGGGAGGCGCGACGTTCGTCTACTTCGCCGGCAAGGTGCAGGAGGCCTACCGGCTCTACCGCCGCGTCGGCAGCGAGACTTACTCGGCGTCTCTGCCGAGCAACTGGGCGAACCACCAGATCGGCGACCCCGTCCACATGATGACGGACGAGACGAACGACCATGCCGAGTCGACGACGGCGTTCTACCGCGGCAGGGCGATGATCGCGGCCGTGGTCTTCAACGGCGGGAATCCCCCGACTTCCCTGTCCACGGTCGAGACCGCATACTCCAGCGACGACGGCGACTCGTGGAGCGAGCCGGCCGTGCCGGACCAGCTCTCAGGAATCGAACGGCTGGTCGATCCCTCACTCGACTTCTCGGACGACGGCACCGCACACCTCGTTGTTCGCGGCGAGGACTACGACGCACCCCAGTGCGGCGCTGGGATGTTCTCACCGCAGCGGGTGTTGCACCTCACGAGTACGAATGGTGGCGCGAGCTGGTCACCGACTACTCGCATAGACACCGGCAGCGATGGCGACCACCCATTCCACAGGATCGAGCGCCGAGGCGGAGTTGGCCAGGACGACCTGATCCACTTCGTTTGGAAGGACGAGACGAATGCGCCGCAAGAGCCTGACCCGGACCCTTACGTCGTCGACTACCGTTTCGGAACGTGGAACGGAGCCAGCCTGACGCTGGATCTGAACGTTCACCCCCTGAGCGATCCGAACCGAGTTTCCTCGGGCTTCAAGGCTTGGCCAGCCGCCCCCACCCTCAGCGTGGGCAAGGGCGGCGCGACATGGGTGGCGTGGCTCGACCTCGAGGACCCTGCCGATCACGGCGACGACACCTTCCACGTGTGCCGCATCAACGCGGCCAGGGATGGCTGCACGGGCCCGGACCTGTTCGCCGGCGTCAATGGAAGCGCGACCGTGCTCGCCGACCGCGCGCACATCCCGTTCCGCGGGCGGCCGCGGATCCCGCTCGCGGGCGGCGGCAACGACGAGCACATCAAGACCTCCGAGAACTGGAGCATACGGGCGTCTCAGTCCGACTCGAGCAAGCTCTACCTCGCGTTCAGCAGGCACCAGCTTCCGGACCCCGAGGACCCGGACCCGCCGGAGCCTGAGTTCGACGATCCCGTTGACGTCTACTTCTCCCTTCTCACGTATTCCGACAACGGCACAGGCGACGAGACAGACGACACGATTACCGTGTCCGACCCCTACCCGGTCTCGAACGACGTCGGCGTGTACGACGACGACACCGACCAGTTCATGCCTCAGGTGACCACGACGCTCGGCGCGTGGTCGCAGGAGACGATCTCGGTGGCCTGGTATGACCGCTCCGTCGACTGCGAGACGCCTTCCGGTGTCTACCACAACCGCTGCTATCGCATCCGCCGCTCGGTCTCGTTCAACGGCGGCACGCTCTTCCTCTACACACAGAACATCGCGCCTCCCGTGACCTACGGGCCGGACGACTTCCTCTCCGATCCCCACTGCCTGCCGAGGCTCTGCGGCGGCACGGTGGACGGGTCGCGGTTCGTCGGCGACTACAACGAAGTCGTCGGAGACTCACTTCACTCGGTGCACGTCATGGTGCGCTCCCGGACGCCCGATGAGTGCGAAGTGTACGGCGACGAGTACTCGTTCGTGACGAGCGGCTGGATTTCCCCCGGATACTGGTACTACCCATGAGGAGGGCTACCGTGAGCAATACCACGTCCGTTCACGCGCACGAGGGCCACCTCATTCCAGCGCGTGGTCTTGCGCGACGCTTCGTCCTCTTGCCCACGCTGGCACTGGCCGCCGTGGTAGGCCCCGGCTGCGACAGCAGCAATGCCCGATCGCCGGGCCGACACGAGCTCGCCGTGGCCGAGCCTGAGGTGGCTGAGCGGCAAGATGAGGAGGTCGCGTTCCGGGAGGACGTCGGGCTGGCCCAGCCGGCCGTGGCCGTCTCGTTCTGGCGCGCTCCCCGAGAGAACCTCGACATGGATGGGGACGGCTTCCCCGCCGCGTCGGATCCCGACGACGCCGATCCGCGCGCCTTCCCTCTCGGGCCGGAGGTTTCCTGCGACGGCGTCGACCAGGATGGCGACGGTCTCGACGCATGTGCGGCCGACCTCGACGGCGACGGCGTTCGCGCCGATCAGGACTGCGACGACGCCAACCCCGAGATCACACCTCTCGCCCCGGAGGTGCGGTGCAACGGCGAGGACGAGAACTGCGACGGCGCCGACGACTGCGATCGGGACGGCGACGGGTACCTGGATCGGGACGACTTCGCCCCGGACGACCCGGCGGTGACGTCTGCACCCAGCGACCGGCAGCCCGGCGAGCTCGTTGCCGAGGACGTCGAGTTCTAGGATGCGCGGGTTGATCGCAGCGTGGGTCCTCGTTCTGGCCGCCGCAGGCTGCGGGGCGGGGCGCCACGAGGCGCCTGACGCAAATGCTCTGGATGACGCTGGCCGTGACGCAGGCCGCGATGCGGGCGAGGACGCCGCCATCGATGCCGGCCGGCCATGCGCGAACCCGCCGGCGATCGTGGGCACGTACGAGTTGGACCAGCCAGTCGTCGGCGTTGCCGCGCAGGGGGCCATCGTGCTCGTGGCCTCGTCGAACCCGGCACTCCTGGTTCTCGACGCGTCGGACCCGGGGAACATCGTCGAGGTGACCGATCGATACCCCGACAGGGACGGCTCCTATGTGCTGTGGAGCGGCGATCGCGCAATCATGGGTCTCCGCGCCGACATCAGGGAGGACTGCATGGTCCTCGACATGAGCTCGCCATTGTCGCCCAGCGACCTCGGAGCTCTCCCCGAGAACCCCGCTGTCGCCCACCTCGCGACGCCCTTTGCCTATGGCGGCACTGGGCTGGTGGACCTTCTGGTCTTCGATGTCGCAGAGCGGTCAGGACCCACGCTCATCGCGCGCAGTCGTGTGCCGGGGGGTTACGAGACCTCCGCCCTGGCCATCGGAGACGACGTTGCCTTCATCGGCGAGGAGACCATGGGAGGGGAGGTCTACCAGGTTCACGCGATCGACATCTCGGATCCGAGCGCGCCTGCTTATGCGGGGGTCCTCGTTCCGCCTGGGATTGATGTCGGGGGCTGGTTCCTGTTGGCTCTTCCTAACGACCTCCTGTACTACCGGGAGGACGGGCTCAAGTTGCTCGATGTGTCCGACATCGCCGACCCCCGTCCGGTCGGCACCGTCGATGAGCCCGAGGGCTTCCTGGTCGGGTTGGTCGCGAACCTCCTCTTCTACGCGAACCCCGATCCCGACTCGCCAGACGGCACCATCATGGGGATCGCTCCGCTCGAGGATCTGCTCGCGCCACGGATCGAGTGGACCGTGCGGCTGCCTGGAGGTTTCTGGCTCCCGGCCGTCGCCGACGGAGTCGCGTACGTGGCGGCGGTCACGCCGGGCCCATCGGACACCCTCTTCGTGGTCGACCTGGGCTGCGCGGTGCAGTGACTGCTCGTCGCTCTCACCCAAGAGCTCTACCTGGATCGAGACGACTTCGCCCCGGACGACCCGGCGGTGACGTCTGCACAAAGCGACCGGCCCGGCCAAGTCGTCGCCGTGGACGACGAGAATCGGGCCTGGCGGGACGGCTCAGCTGGCACCGGCGGTCAGCTCCGCGAGCGCGAGCTTGATGACCTCCTCGAGCGTCCGGCAAGGTCCCCCAAGGGACCGGACCTTGGCGAGCGCCTGCTTCGACTCCGTCTCCCTGAACCCGAGATGCCGCAGCGCTCCGTACGCGGCCTCTTGGACTGAGACGACCTGTGGGCTCGCATCGGTCCCGTAGACAGAGCCGTCGGGGTGACGGAACGTGAGCTCGCCCTCCGCATCGCCCTCGACCAGTAGAAACCCCTGATGAATGCGGTCGTGATGGCTGCTGCACGCGGCCAGAAGGTTCGATGGGTGATGATCGCCGTGCTCGCTCCGGAGCTTCAGGTGATGGACCTCGATCCACGTCGAGCTCCGGCACCCGGGAACGCGGCACCGGCCTCGATCCCGGCGCAGCACCTGCCGGCGCACGGCCGGCGGGATCGTCTGGGAGGCCTTCTTGCGTC
>JACRGJ010000040.1 GCA_016212425.1 Micrococcales bacterium
ACCTCTGCCGCGGGCCTCACGGTCCCGGCACGCGCTATGTCGCCAACGGCTGGGATCTCACCCGCGTCGCCGGCGCCTACTGGCGCGGCAGCGAGAAGAACCCGCAGCTGCAGCGCATCTACGGCACCGCGTGGCCCACCAAGGACGAGCTGCGGGCCTACACGGAACGGCTGGAGGAGGCCGCGCGGCGCGACCACCGCAAGCTCGGCCGAGAGCTCGACCTGTTCTCCTTCCCCGAGGAGATCGGGTCGGGGCTGTCGGTGTGGCATCCGAAGGGCGGCCTGATCCGACAGGAGATGGAGCAGCATCACCGCCGGCGGCACCTCGAAGCGGGCTACAGCGCGGTCTACACCCCGCACATCTCCAAGGCGGATCTCTTCCAGACCTCCGGGCACCTGCAGACCTACGCCGAGGGGATGTTCCCGCCGGTCCGCATGGACGAGGAACGGGATGCCGACGGCAACGTCACCAAGCAGGGCGTCGACTACTACCTGAAGCCGATGAACTGCCCGATGCACATCCTGATCTACAAGGAGCGCGGACGCAGCTACCGCGAGCTGCCGCTGCGGCTCTCCGAGAACGGCACGGTGTACCGCAACGAACTCTCCGGCGCCCTGCACGGGCTCACCCGGGTGCGCGGCTTCACCCAGGACGACGCCCACCTCTTCGTGCGTCCCGACCAGCTCGAGGAGCAGGTCGGCGAGGTGCTCGAATTCGTGCTCTCGATGCTGCGCGACTTCGGGCTCACCGAGTTCGAGCTGGAGCTCTCGCTGCGAGACGACGAGAAGGCGAAGTGGATCGGCTCGGACGAGTTCTGGGAGTACTCCACCGCCGCGCTGCGCACCGTCGCCCGGGCGAGCGGGCTGAAGCTCACCGAGGTGCCGGGGGAGGCCGCGTTCTACGGGCCGAAGATCGACCTGAAGACCCGCGACGCGATCGGTCGCACCTGGCAGCTCTCGACCGTGCAGGTGGATCCGAACCTACCCGAGCGTTTCGACCTGGAGTACACCGCGAGCGACGGCACCCGGCAGCGGCCGATCATGATCCACCGCGCGCTGTTCGGCTCGATCGAGCGCTTCTTCGCGATCCTCCTCGAGCACTACGCGGGCGCCTTCCCGGTCTGGCTCGCGCCCGTCCAGGTCGTCGGCATCCCGATCGCCGAGAGCTACGCGCTCTACCTGGACGAGGTCATCCTCCGACTTCGGGCCGCGGGGGTGCGGGCGGAGCTGGACGCGAGCGATGACCGCATGCAGAAGAAGATCCGCACGCACACCCAGCAGAAGGTGCCGTTCCTGCTGATCGCGGGAGAGAAGGACCAGGAGGCCGGCGCCGTGAGCTTTCGCTTCCGCGATGGCACCCAGGAGAACGGCATCCCCGTCGATACCGCGATCGAGCGGATCGTCGAGGCGATCCGGACGAAGGCGCAGGCCTGAGCGGTGGCTCCGGACGACGGAGCGGGCCCGGCCGACTACGACGGCGCACGATACCCGGATGCCCGGCCGGCATCCGGATTCGCCGGTGTCCCGGACGGGTTCGGTCGCCTCTGGACGCCGCACCGCATCGCCTACATCGAGAGCGGCGCCCCACCCTCCGCCACAGGCTGCGTGTTCTGCGACGCGCCGGCGCGCAACGACGAGGATGCGTTGATCGTGCACCGCGGAGCGCTCGCCTACGCGCTGCTCAACCTCTTCCCCTACAACCGCGGCCACCTGCTGGTCTGCCCGTACCGGCACGTCGCGATGTACGACGAGGCCACCCCGGAGGAGACCGCCGAGATCGCGGCGATCACCCAGACCGCGATGCGGGTGGTCGTCGCCGTGTCGCATCCGCACGGCTTCAACATCGGCATGAACCAGGGTGCGGTCGCGGGGGCGGGCATCTCCGCGCACCTGCACCAGCACCTCGTGCCGCGGTGGGCGGGCGATGCGAACTTCTTCCCGATCATCGCCGAGACCAAGGCCGTGCCGGTGCTCCTGGGTGAGGCGCGCCGGCTCCTCGCCGAGGCGTGGCCCGCGACGTAGCGCCTCCTCCCGGAACGCTCCTCCTGGAGGAGGAATTGTCTGCGCCGCGCGATCCGGGGCGCCCGCGCCCTTCCTAGGGTGAGCACATGGTCGACGTCCTTCGCGCATTCCCCTGGCTGAACCGCATCCGGCCCGCCGGCCCGTTCTTGCTGCCCGGGATCGCGGCCGTGCTGGCGATCGCGAGCGTGCTGACCGTGGCCACCAACGGCGGCGTCGCCGTCGCGGCCATGTTCACCTGCGCGGCGGGCCTCGGGCTGGCGAGGTTCCGGCCCCTGATCGCGATCGGATGCCTCGGGGTCGGTATGGCGGCGGTGATTCTCGGCCACGCCTGGAACGCCTACGGGTGGATGCTGGCGTTCGCGGCGCTGACGACCATGGTCGTCGCATCGGCACCCCGTGGGACGCTCCGCTGGTTCGTGCTCGCTCCCATCCTCCCCGTCGCCCTGGCCATCGGCTTCGTCGCGGAATGGATCGGGTTCTTCATGCCTCTGACGCTGCTGGCCGGCGCGTGGGCGATCGGCTTCGCGGTCGGCCAGGCGATCGCGCGACTCACGGCGGTGCAGCGCACAGAGGAGCTCGCGGTGCGGCTGAACGAATCGCAGCTCGAGCTCGCGGTGACCGCCGAGCGGGAGCGCGTCGGCCAGGAGGTGCACGACGTCGTCGCGCACTCGCTCGCGGTGATCCTCGCGCAGGCGGAGGGCGCACGGGCACTCTCGGTGAAGCGACCGGCCGCGATGACCGACGCGCTGGACCGGATCGCGGGCGCGGCCCGCTCGGCCCTGCTGGACGTGCGCGGGATCGTGGACGGCCTCACGGGCGGCGACGAGCCCCCGCAGCCCCGCCTCGATGACCTCGCCGAGCTCCTGCGGGGGGTGGAGGAGGCCGGCGTCGTCGTGCGTTCGACGACGGCGGGGGCGCCCCGCGAGCTGACGGCCGCTGCGCAGGCGGGCGGGTATCGGATCGTTCAGGAGGGCGCGACCAACGCGATCCGCCACCGAGGACGCGGCAGCACCTTCGATGTGGTGCTCGACTGGCGCGGCCCTGGACTCTCGATCCAGATCGTCTCCACCGGCTCCGGTGACGCCGACCCGGCGCCCGGCGTGGGGCGCGGGATCCCGGGGATGATCGAGCGCGCGCGCATCGCGGGAGGCTGGCTGGCCGCGGGAGCCGACGAGTCGGGCGATCACCGGATCACCGCCTTCTTGCCGTACCGCGAGGCCGAGGAGCCGGTGTCGGCGTGAGCATCCGCGTGGTGGTGGTGGTCGACGACAGGACGGGGCCGTCGCCAGGGCGATCCGAGCAGGGGCGGCCGGATTCGTGACGAAGGACGCCACCCCGGCGTTCCTCCTGGAGAGCATCCGCACCGTCGCGGCCGGCCAGTCGGTGATCGCCCCCTCGGCGACCTTCGATCTCCTCGCCCGGTTCGCCGGCGGTGACCGTGTGCCGGACCTCGACGCCATCGCGAGCCTCAGCGTGCGGGAGCGGGAGGTGTTCCTGCTGATGGCGAAGGGGCTCTCGAACGGCGAGATCGCGGCGGACAGCTGGATCGAGGAGACGACCGTCAAGTCGCACGTGGGAGCGATCCTCGCCAAGCTCGGTCTGCGCAGCCGCGTGCAGGTGGTCGCGTTCGCCTGGGAGCACGGCCTGGTGTCGGGTTCGGCCGGCCGCCCGGGCGCGGCGGCGCCGCGCGGGTAACGGCGTGCGCGCCGCGGCGGCCACTTGGCCCACTCCGACCTCGGCCCAGCGAGGCGGTCCGGTGGGCCGATACCATCGCGGCATGACCGACACGACCCTGCGCCCCACCACCCCGAGCACCGGCACGACCCGCGTCAAGCGCGGCCTCGCCGAGATGCTCAAGGGCGGCGTGATCATGGATGTGGTCACCGCCGAGCAGGCGCGGATCGCCGAGGACGCCGGTGCCGTCGCGGTGATGGCGCTGGAGCGGGTGCCGGCCGACATCCGCGCGCAGGGCGGCGTCGCCCGGATGAGCGACCCCGACCTGATCGATCAGATCGTCGCCAGCGTCTCCATCCCCGTGATGGCGAAGGCGCGCATCGGCCACATCGTCGAGGCGCAGGTGCTGCAGGCGCTCGGCGTGGACTACATCGACGAGTCGGAGGTGCTGAGTCCGGCCGACTACGCGAATCACATCGACAAGTGGCCCTTCACGACGCCCTTCGTCTGCGGCGCGACGAACCTGGGAGAGGCGCTCCGGCGGATCACCGAGGGGGCCGCGATGATCCGCTCGAAGGGCGAGGCGGGCACCGGCGACGTGTCGGAGGCGACCAAGCACATCCGCACGATCACGGGGGAGATCCGGGCGCTGTCGGCGAAGTCGCCCGACGAGCTCTACGTCGCGGCGAAGGAGCTGCAGGCACCGTACGAGCTGGTGACGGAGGTCGCCCGCACCGGTGCGCTCCCGGTCGTGCTCTTCACCGCGGGTGGCGTCGCGACTCCCGCGGATGCGGCGCTGATGATGCAGCTCGGGGCGGATGGCGTGTTCGTGGGCTCGGGGATCTTCAAGTCCGGCGACCCGGCGACGCGCGCCGCGGCGATCGTGCGGGCCACGGCGCAGTTCGACGACCCGGCGGCGATCGCCGATGCGTCGCGCGGTCTCGGCGAGGCGATGGTCGGCATCAACGTCGCCGACCTCCCTGCGCCGCACCGCCTCGCCCAGCGTGGCTGGTAGCTCGCCGGCGCAGCGCCCGCGGGTCGGCGTCCTCGCCCTCCAGGGCGACGTGCGGGAGCATGAGCGGATGCTGCGTTCCCTCGGCGCGGAGGTCGTGCCCGTGCGACGCCCTGCCGACCTCGACGGCGTCGCCGGGCTCGTCATCCCCGGCGGCGAGTCGACGGTGATCGACAAGCTGACCCGGATGCTCGGCCTCGCCGTTCCGCTGCGGGAGCGCATCTCGGCCGGCATGCCGGTGCTCGGCACCTGCGCCGGACTCATCCTGCTCTCGGACCGGCTGGCCGACGCGCGCCCCGACCAGCAGACCCTCGGCGGTCTGGACGTGCTCACCCGCCGCAACGCCTTCGGCGGGCAGAACGAGTCGTTCGAAGCGGATCTCCGCGTCCCCGAACTCGGTTCGCGGCCTGTGCACGCGGCGTTCATCCGCGCCCCCGTCGTCGAAGAGCCCGGCGAGGCGGTGCAGGTGCTCGCGGCGCTGCCCGACGGCCGCGCGGTCGCGGTGGAGCAGGGCGCCCTCCTCGGTCTCTCCTTCCACCCGGAGGTCACCGGCGAGCCGCGGTTCCACGAGCGCTTCCTCGCCCACGTCCGCGCCGCCTGAGCACCGACGCGCGCAGAGCGCCGGCGCGCGCATCCGATCTGATAGGGAGAGCGCGCGGGATCGAAGGGGGACGCGCCGGGTCGGAGGCGCGCGCCGGCTCGGTAGGATCGAGGGTCGACCACGACCGGATCGAAGGAGCGCCGTGAGCGGACATTCCAAGTGGGCGACCACCAAGCACAAGAAGGCGATCATCGACAGTCGCCGCGCGAAGTCGTTCGCCAAGCTCATCAAGAACATCGAGGTCGCCGCCAAGATGGGCGGCGCCGACCTCTCCGGCAACCCGACCCTCGTCGACGCGGTGCAGAAGGCCAAGAAGACCTCGGTGCCCAACGACAACATCGATCGGGCGATCAAGCGCGGCGCGGGACTCACCGGCGAGTCCGTCGAGTACACGACGATCATGTACGAGGGCTACGGCCCGAACGGGGTCGCGCTCTACATCGAGTGCCTCACCGATAACAGGAACCGCGCCGCCGCCGAGGTGCGCACGGCGATGAGCCGCAACGGCGGCACCCTCGCCGACCCGGGCAGTGTCGCCTACAACTTCAGCCGCAGGGGCGTCATCTCGATCACCAAGGGCGACGGGATCACCGAGGACACGATCCTCGAGGCGGTCATGGACGCCGGGGCGGAGGACGTCGTAGACCGGGGCGGCGGATTCGAGGTGCTCACCGACCCGTCCGAGCTCGTCGCGGCGCGGAGCGCGCTGCAGGACGCCGGCATCGACTACGACTCCGCCGAGGCCGAGTTCGTGCCGAACGTCAGCGTCGAGGTCGACGCCGACACCGCCCGGAAGGTGTTCCGGCTGATCGACGCGCTCGAGGACAGCGACGACGTGCAGAACGTGTTCTCGAACGTCGACGTGCCCGCCGAGGTGCAGGCGCAGCTCGACGACGACGAGTAGCCGCGCGCGCCTCGAACGCATGTACGAGTCCGGCGGCTAGCGTGGTCGGATGCGCATCCTCGGTGTCGACCCCGGCCTCACCCGGTGCGGCGTCGGCGTCGTCGACGTCGGGCGCGACCGGCGCGCGACGCTCGTGCACGTGGGGGTGATCCGCACCGCTCCCGACCTGCCGCTGGAGCGCCGCATCCTCTCGATCGCCGCTGGCATCCGCGAGGCGCTCGACGAGCACCGGCCGGATGCCGTCGCCCTCGAGCGGGTGTTCGCCCAGCACAACCTCCGCACCGTCATGGGCGTCGCCCAGGCCAGCGGGGTGGTGCTGCACCTCGCGGCGGAGCGCGGGCTCTCCGTCGGTCTGCACACGCCGAGCGAGGTGAAGGCGGCGATCACCGGCTACGGCTCGGCCGACAAGCGCCAGGTGGGCTCGATGGTGGCGCGGGTGCTGCGACTGGACGCGGCGCCGACGCCGGCGGATGCCGCAGATGCCCTCGCGCTCGCGATCTGCCACGCCTGGGGCGGGTCGCCCGCCGCCCCCGGTGCGACGGGAGCGCCGACACCGGCGCAGCGCGCGTGGCAGGACGCCGAGCGAGGCGCGCGGATGCCTAGGCTGGCGCGGTGATCAGCTCCGTCCGCGGCACTGTGCTCGCCACGGCGGCGAGCTCCGTCGTCATCGACGTCGGCGGCATCGGCTACCTCGTCACCGTCACCTCGCAGCACGCGCTCGCCCTGCGGGTGGGGGATCAGGCGCTCGTGCGCACCTCGCTGATCGTCCGGGAGGACGACCTGAGCCTCTTCGGCTTCGCCACCGCGGACGAGCAGGCCGTTTTCGACCTCCTCCGCGGGGTCGGCGGGGTCGGTCCGAAATCCGCACTCGGAGTGCTGTCGGCGCTCAGCCCCGCCCAGATCGCCCGCGCGGTGGCCACCGAGGACGACGGCGCGTTCCGCACCGTGTCGGGCATCGGCCCCAAGACCGCGAAGCTGATCACGATCTCGCTGGCGGGGAAGATGCTCGAGTTCCTCGGCACCGGGACGGATGCGCCGACGCCCCGCCCGAATGCCGGCGACGCGGCGCGATCGAGCGTGCTCGCCGCGCTCACCGGTCTCGGCTGGCCCGAGAGGGCCGCCGCGTCCGCGCTCGACGAGGTGCTCGCCGACGAGCCCGCCGCCACCGGCGTCCCGACGCTGCTGCGCCTCTGCCTCGCCCGACTCGGCCCGGCCCCGCATCCGGCGCCCTCCTCGACGCGATGACCGACCCGAGTCCCGAGATCGTGCGGCCGACGCCCGAGTCGGAGGCCGAGATCGCCTTCGAGGGGGCGCTGCGGCCGAAGAGCCTCGCCGATTTCGTGGGTCAGCAGAAGGTGCGCGGGCAGTTGCAGCTGCTGCTCCAGGCCGCCGCGCTGCAGCAGCGCACGCCCGACCACATCCTGCTCGCCGGCCCGCCCGGGCTCGGGAAGACCACTCTCGCGATGATCGTCGCGCACGAGGGGAATCGTCCGCTGCGGCTCTCGAGCGGGCCCGCCATCCAGCACGCCGGCGATCTCGCCGCGCTGCTGTCGAGTCTCGTGCCCGGCGAGGTGCTCTTCATCGACGAGATCCACCGCATGGCGCGCTCGGCGGAGGAAATGCTCTACCTCGCGATGGAGGACTTCCGCATCGACATCATGGTGGGCAAGGGCGCCGGCGCCACCAGCATCCCGCTCGATCTCGCACCGTTCACCCTGGTCGGGGCGACCACCCGCTCGGGACTGCTGCCCAATCCGCTTCGCGACCGATTCGGCTTCACCGCCCACCTCGAGTTCTACGACGACGACGAACTCGTCGAGGTGCTCGCCCGCGCGGCGAGGACGCTCGGCCTGCGCGTGCCGCCCGCCTCGCTGCGAGAGATCGCCTCGCGCAGCCGCGGCACCCCGCGCATCGCGAACCGGCTACTGCGCCGGGTGCGCGACTACGCCCTGGTGCACCGCGTGGACCCGGACGCCGGTGCCGTGCAGCGGGCGCTGGAGCTCTACGACGTCGACCCGCTCGGACTCGACCGCCTCGACCGGGCGGTGCTCGAGGCCGTCCTGACCCGCTTCGACGGGGGACCGGTGGGCCTCGGCACGCTCTCCGCCGCGGTCGGTGAGGAAGCCGACACCATCGAGTCGGTGGTGGAGCCGTTCCTCGTACGGATCGGGATGCTGACCCGCACCCCGCGGGGCCGCGTCGCCACGGGATCCGCCTGGCGTCACCTCGGCATCGGGCGTCCGTCCTCAGGGACCCTGTTCGACGATGTCGTATGATTCCGGGGTCTGCGGCACGGCGCCTCCTCGCGCATAGCCGCCCCTCGCACCCCGGAAGGCCTGACCTCGTCATGGACCAGAATTTCCTCACGATCGCCCTCGTCGTCGTGTTCGCGATCATGATCTTCTTCATGTTCCGCAACTCGCGGAAGCGCAAGCGCGACCAGGAGGAGATGCAGTCCAAGCTGCTGCCGGGCGCCGAGGTCATGACGACCCACGGCATCTTCGGGCGTCTGGTCTCCATCGACGACGGGTCGAACGAGGCGATCATCGAGACGACGCCGGGCACCCGGTTGCGTCTGCACCGCCAGACCCTGAGCCGCCTCGTGGAGCCGGTCGCCGCGAGCGAGGTCGCCGCGGACGATGACACCGCCGAGCCGGCCGTCGACGCGCCCACCAGCACACTCGGCGTGGCCGCGGAGCCGGAGTACGGCGAGCGTCACGCCGCAGACACAGACACAGATACAGACGCGACGGCCGACACGGCGGTGGGCACCGCTGCCGAGACGCCGAAGCGTGCGCCGCGGAAGCGTCCCGCCGCGGAGTAGCGCCACCCGCCGGGTACTCTAGACGGCGGCCCGTGACGGGTCGCCAGGGGGATGCGCGCGCGGCGACGCCGCGCGGGAGCAGAAAGCGAAACGCGAGTGGCCACGAGAACGACGCCGGTCCGCAAGGCGGTGCGCGGGCTGACCTGGCTCGTCGTCATCATGCTCGCCACCACGGCGCTGCTGGCCGCGGGGGCGCTGTTCTGGAAGTGGACCTGGCTGCCCAAACTCGGCCTCGACCTGCAAGGCGGCACCGAGGTCATCCTGACGCCGCAGCTCGCCGGCAGCGGTCAGGTGACGCAGGAGGAGTTGAACCAGGCGGTTTCGATCATCCGGCAGCGCGTCGATGCCTCCGGCACCTCCGAGGCGCAGATCAACACGCAAGGCAGCTCGAACATCGTCGTCTCGATCCCCGGCACGCCCGACCAGGCGACCCTGAACCGGATCAAGTCCTCCTCGAAGCTCGAGTTCCGGCCGGTGCTGGTGACGGGGCAGCCCACGCCCACGGCGTCGTCGAGTCCCTCCGCCGGGGCGAGCGGCACCCCCGCTCCGACCCCGACCCCCTCGCAGTCGCTCTCGGACACCCCGACCGCGAAGCCGACGAATGGCAGCGACCTCTCCTACGTCACCCCCGCCCTGCAGGCGCGCTACGACGCGTTCCAGTGCGCCGACATCGTGAAGAGCGGCGCGAACGTCGCCCCGGCGAACAAGCCGCTCGTCACCTGCGACGACACCGGCCAGACCAAGTACATCCTCGGTCCGGTCGAGGTGAAAGGCTCCGACGTCACGGATGCTTTCAGCGGTCAGGACCAGAGTTCTCAGGGCGTCACCACCGGCCAGTGGGTCGTCAACCTGAAGTTCAACGACGCCGGTGCGGCGGCGCAGAAGGTCATGACGACCCGGCTGATCTCCCTCTCGGCGCCACGGAATCAATTCGGGGCGGTGCTCGACGGTGCGGTCATCACCGACCCTCGGGTGGACGGCGTGACAAGCGCGAGCTCCCAGATCTCAGGCTCGTTCACCCAGGAGAGTTCCACCGCCCTCGCGAATCAGCTGAAGTTCGGCGCGCTGCCGATCGGATTCAAGGTGCAGAGCCAGGACACCATCTCGGCGACCCTCGGCTCGAGCCAGCTGCAGTCCGGACTCATCGCCGGACTGATCGGGCTGATCCTGGTCGTGATCTACTCGCTGTTCCAGTACCGGTTGCTCGGCTTGGTCACCGTCGCCTCGCTCGTCGTGGCGGCGGCGATCACCTACGGCGTCATCGCCGTGATGTCCAACTACTACAACTTCCGCCTCTCCCTGTCGGGAGTCGCCGGCCTCATCATCGCCATCGGTTTCACGGCCGACTCGTTCATCGTCTACTTCGAGCGGATCCGCGACGAGCTGCGCGACGGCCGCGGGCTGGTGGGCGCGGTGGAGGCGGGCTGGAAGCGCGCCGTCCGCACCATCTACGCGGCGAAGGGCGTGAACCTGCTCTCCGCGGTGGTGCTGTACGTCCTCGCGGTCGGCAATGTGCAGGGCTTCGCCCTCACCCTCGGCATCACCACCGTGATCGACGTGCTGATCGTCATCCTGTTCACCCATCCGGTGCTGCAACTGCTGGCCACCACCCGCTTCTTCTCCAGCGGGCATCCGCTGTCCGGCCTGGACCCGAACGCCCTCGGCGCCGTGTACCGGGGCCGGGCGCAGTTCCGCATCTCCACGGATGAGCGCCGCGCCGGCGCGAGCCGCGAGGCCGAGCGGCGCCAGACGATCGCCGAGCGCAAGGCGGCGGAGCTGGAGTCGGCGGGCAGCCGAGGATCCGGCGCGAAGAAGGGCGGCGCGTGATGGCCAGCTTCAGCCAGTTCGGCAACGACCTCTACACCGGCGCGCGCTCGGTCGACTTCGTCGGCAAGCGCCGGATCTGGTTCACCATCGCCATCCTGCTCATGATCGCCGCGATCGCGGTGCCCTTCGTCCGCGGCGGCGGCAACCCCGCCAACGGCTTCAACTTCGGCATCGAGTTCCGCGGCGGATCGCAGTTCCAGGTCGCCGACATCCCCGGCACGCAGACGTCCGCGAATCTCCAGACCCGAGCCACGGATGCGGTCAACTCGATCATCCCCTCGGCGACGGTGTTCGTCTCCACCCTGGGCAACGACGCCGTGCGGGTCCAGACCGATCAGCTCTCGGAAGGCCAGTCGACGCAGGTGCGGGGGGCTCTGGCCGCCACCTTCGACGTCGCCCAGAAGAACGTCTCCGCGTCGTTCATCGGGGCCACCTGGGGTGCCGACATCACCGGGAACGCCCTCCGCGGGCTCGGCGTGTTCCTGCTGCTCTCCGCGGTGATCATGGCCTTGTACTTCCGCACCTGGAAGATGTCGGCCGCGGCCATGTCCGCGCTCGCCCACGACCTCGTGATCACCATCGGCGTCTACGCCGCCACGGGCTTCGAGATCACCCCCGCCGCCGTCATCGGCTTCCTCACCATCCTCGGCTTCTCGCTCTACGACACGGTGGTCGTCTTCGACAAGATCCGCGAGTCGACGGCAGAGTGGGGGCCCGGATCACTGCGCACCTTCGGCGAGACGGTCAACCTCGCGGTGAATCAGACGCTGGTGCGCTCCATCAACACCGGTGTCGTGGCCGCGCTGCCGGTCGCGGCCATCCTGTTCATCGGGGCGTTCATCTTCGGAGCCGACACCCTCCGCGACATCTCGCTCGCGCTGCTGGTCGGCACGGTCATCGGCACCTATTCGACCCCGTTCGTCGCCGCTCCGCTGTACGCGATGTTCCGTCGCAACGAGCCCGAGATCGTGAAAGCCGACACGCGCACCCTGCAGGTGCGGGCGAAGTCGGTCGCGTCCGCGTAGCCCCGCCCGCGGAGCGCGGACCGACGGCTCGCGCGTAGCATTTCCGGAGGAGGCGGGCATGACCGAGGTGCAGCAGGAGGCGACGAGCGCTCCCGCCGCGCCCACCGTCGGCAGCACCACGCGGCGCCTGCTGCTGCCGCGCCTGTTCTCCCGGTCGCAGCGTCGCGGGTCGGTCGACCTGCTGATCCGCACCATCCGCACCCACCACCCGAAGGCCGACGTCGCGCTCGTGCAACGCGCCCACGCCGCCGCGGCGCGGGCCCACGATGGGCAGCTGCGCCGCAGCGGCGAGCCGTACATCACGCATCCGGTGGCGGTCGCGCAGATCCTCGCCGATCTCGGACTCGGCCCCAAGACCATCGCCGCGGCACTGCTCCACGACACCGTCGAGGACACCGCGTACACGAGCGACATGGTGCGAGCGGACTTCGGCGACGAGATCGCGATGCTCGTCGACGGCGTCACGAAGCTCGACAAGGTGAAGTACGGCGACTCGGCGCAGGCCGAGACGGTGCGCAAGATGGTCGTCGCGATGTCGAAGGACATCCGGGTGCTCGTCATCAAGCTCGCCGATCGGCTGCATAACGCCCGCACCTGGGGTTTCGTCCCCGAGGAGTCCGCGCGCCGCAAGGCCACCGAGACGCTGGAGATCTACGCGCCGCTGGCCCATCGGCTCGGCATCCAGGCGATCAAGATCGAGCTCGAGGACCTGAGCTTCGCCGTGCTCTACCCGAAGCTCTACGTCGAGATCGAGAGCCTGGTGCGGGATCGCACCCCCGAGCGGGAACGCTTCGTGCAGGAGGTGATCGACGCGGTCGAGGGCGACATGAAGGCCGCGAAGATCAAGGGCGAGGTCGCGGGACGGCCCAAGCAGTACTACTCGATCTACCAGAAGATGGTCAACCGCGGACGCGAGTTCGACGACATCTACGACCTGGTCGGCATCCGCGTCCTCCTGTCCAACATCCGCGACTGCTACGCCGTGCTCGGAGCGATTCACGCACGCTGGAACCCCATCCCGGGCCGCTTCAAGGACTACATCGCGACCCCCAAGTTCAACCTCTACCAGTCGCTGCACACCACGGTGCTCGGCCCGGAGGGACGCCCGGTGGAGCTGCAGATCCGGACCCGCGAGATGCACCAGCAGGCGGAGTTCGGCGTCGCCGCGCACTGGGCGTACAAGGAGCGGATGGCGGGGCGCACCGCCGATGGAAAGGCCGCCGACACCGAGATGGCCTGGATCGCCCGGATCAGCGACTGGGAGGCCGAGACCGCCGACCCGGGGGAGTTCCTGGACAGCCTGCGCTTCGAGATCGGCGCCAAAGAGGTCTACGTCTTCACCCCCAAGGGAAAGGTGGTCGGCCTGCCCGCCGGTGCGACCCCGGTGGACTTCGCCTACGCGGTGCACACCGAAGTGGGGCATCGCACCATGGGAGCGAAGGTCAACGGCCGGCTCGTGCCGTTGGAGTCCGAGCTCGGCTCCGGCGACGTCATCGAGGTCTTCACGTCGAAGAATCCGGATGCCGGGCCCAGCCAGGACTGGCTCGCCTTCGTCAAGAGCACCCGCGCGCGCAGCAAGATCCGCGGCTGGTTCACGAAGGAGCGCCGTGAGGAGGCGATCGAGCAGGGCAAGGACGCGATCGCCCGCGCCATGCGCAAGCAGAACCTGCCGTTGCAGCGCCTGATGTCGATCGACGCGGTCACCGAGGTCGCCGCGTCGATGCGCTACGACACGGTCGACGCCCTGTACGCCGCCGTCGGCGAGGGCCACGTCTCCACGCAGTCCGTGATCGAGAAGATCGTCGCCCTGGTGCAGGGCGAGGAGGAGCAGGCGGAGGAGGTCGAGCCGCCCTTCTCGACCGGCCGCATCCGCCACCTGCGCCCCAGCGACTCCGGGGTGCTCGTGCGGGGCGCGCAGGACATCCTGGTCAAGCTCGCCAAGTGCTGCACCCCGGTGCCCGGGGATGCGATCGTCGGCTTCGTGACCCGCGGCTCCGGGGTCTCCGTGCACCGAGGCGACTGCAAGAACGTCGCCGCGCTGCTCGCGGAGCCCGACCGGATGACCGAGGTCGAGTGGGCGCCGACCTCCAAGAGCCTGTTCCTTGTGCAGATCCAGGTCGAGGCGCTCGACCGCTCCGGTCTGCTCAGCGACGTGACGCGGGTGCTGAGCGAGCACCACGTCAACATCCTCTCCGCCTCGGTCTCCACCTCCACGGAGCGGCTCGCGCTCAGCCGCTTCGTGTTCGAGATGGGCGACACCGTGCACCTGGACCGGCTGCTCGCCGCGGTCCGGCGCATCTCCGCCGTCTACGACGTGTACCGGGTCAACGCCGGCTGAGCGCCTCCAGGCGTTGCGCCGCGCGCAGCCCGTGCGCGGTGCGCCGCACCCGCGCGGCATGCTCGCGCAGGGTCGTCGCGTCCACATGCCCGAGCTCCGCGAGGCGACACGCCTCCGCCTCGTCCCACTCGCGGCGCCTCGCGAGGTCGGCGATGGTGCGTGCCGGTGTCGTGACCCGAGCTGTTCCGAGCACCGCCACGTCCCGCGAGCGGATCACCACCTCGCGCAGGTCCACCCCGCGGCGGGGGCGCGGCCCGCGTTCGCCCACGACAGCGGAGAACTGCGGCACGGACGGCGACGACGACCTCGCCCCCCAGATCCAGGATGCGGTGCCCAGCTCGGCCACCCACCGCGACGGCACGCCGCTGGCGGCCGCGGCCGCTCGATCGCTCGCGGTCACCGCGACATCGATGGGCGCCCAGGCCCCCGCCAGCTCGAACAGGTCCCCATCCAGCCGCGCGGCGCAGAGCTCCGGCACGGGCAGCTGTTCGACGTCGAGGACGCGGGGGAGGGCGGGCATGGCGTCAGGATGCCCGCCCCGGCGCCGATCCGGGGCCGGTCGGTCCTGTTCGGTGGAGAACGCAGCCTGTGGAGAGACGGTCAGGAGCCGATGGCGGCGAGCCAGCTCTGCTGGGCCGCGATGGCCTCCTCGGCCTGCGCGGCCGTTCGCGCGTCCCCGGCGGCCCGGGCTGCGTCGCGCTCGGCCTCCAGGCGGGTGATCGCCGCCGTGAGTTGAGCCGCCAGCCCCTCCGAGCGCGCCTGTTTCTCCGGGTTCGAGCGCGTCCAGTGATCGTCCTCGAGCTTGCGCACATGGGTCTCGACCTTGCGGATGCGCTCTTCGATGACCCGCACCTGATCGCGCGGCACCTTGCCGATGGCATCCCACCGACGCTGCACGTCCGCGAGCCGGGTGCGTGCCGCCTGCCGGTCCTTCACCGTCAAGAGCGTCTCCGCCTCCGTCAGCAGTTCGAGCTTCTGCTCGAGGTTGCCGCGGAACTCCTCGTCCTCCTGGGCGTCGCTTCGCGCCTTCGCGCCGTACAGCACGTCACCGGCCGCCTTGAACCGCGCCCACAGCGCGTCGTCCGCCTTCTTCCCGGCCCGGCCGGCGGCCTTCCACTCATCCAGGAGGGTGCGGTAGGCCGGGATCGCCGCGGCCCCCTGCGGAGCGAGCGCCTCCGCGCGCTCGGCGAGCCGCTGCTTGCGGGCCCGCGCCTCACGATGCGCGCCATCGAGCTCGGAGAAGAACGCCTTGCGCTCCGCCTCCAGCCTGGCCCTCGCGTCGCGGAACCGCTTCCAGAGGTCGTTGCCCTGGCCCTTCGGGATGCGCGGACCGGTCTGCTGGTGCTGCTGCCAGCGCTGGAAGAGCGTGTCCAGCTGGGCGGTCACCTGCTTCCACTGGATCTTCGCCGGATCGAGGGCGGCCAGCCGCTCCGCTTCGGCCACGATCTCCTCGCGATCCGCGAGCGCCTTCGCGACCGCCTCCGCGGCCTCCGCCGACTGCTTCTCGGTGATCTCCCCGATCGTGCCGCCGAGCTTGCTCAGGCGTGCCCGCAGGGAATCGAGATCGCCGACGGCGTTGGCCTGATCGACCGCCGCGGTCAGGCGCGCGAGAGCGGTCGCGACGTCTGCCGCCGGCGCCGTGTGCGCCACGCGCTGCTCCAGCAGGGATACCTGGCCGGCCAACTCGGTGTACTTCCGCACGTAGTAGGCCAGGGCCTCCTCCGGCGTCGCATCCGGATACTGACCCACGGCGCGCTCGGCGCCGCCGTCCCGCACATAGACGGTGCCGTCGTCGTCGACGCGCCCCCAGGCCGCCTTCTCGTCGGTCACGCCCATCGCCCCTCGTCGTCAGATCCGGTCCAGCCTATTCCACGGTCCGCCGCGCCCCGAGGAACGCGCGGATCAGGAGACGGTGACCGAGCGGATGGTCGTCGAGACGGCGGGCGGACCGTCCGTCGACCCGTTCGAGGTGCCCTTGGCGATGATCTCCGACCGCAGCCGGTCGAGGTTCGTCGTGATCGAACCGAACACGGTGTAGCCGCCCGCGGCATCCGCCGGCAACGTCGTCGCGGTGGTGGTGATGAAGAACTGACGCCCCTGGCTGTACGCGTTGCCGCCGCTCCGCGCCATCGCGAGGGTCCCGGCCGGGTAGACGCCGTCCGCCGGCGCGTTCTCGATGGGCCCGAACGAGAACGTGGGGTCGCTCCCTCCCGCGCCATCGGCGGATCCGCACTGGATCAGCTCCGCACTCGCCCCGGTGACCACGCGATGGCAGGCCTTGCCGTCGAAGTAGCCCTGCTTCACGGTCTGCAGCCACACCGCGGTCGCCTGCGGCGCCTTGGCCCCGTCGAGGGTGTAGCCCAGGGCGATGTCGTTGATGGTCAGCGTGCCGGTCCACGCCCGCCCCTCGGCCGTGGCGGGGGCGGGGATGTCGCCGACGTTCTTCCCGGCCGCGGCGGACGGGCCGGGCGAGGCGGAGGGTCCCGCTGAGGCCGACGGCGAGGCCGACGGCGCGCCGGGCCCGGTGGAGAAGTAGAGCGACTGGGCCGTCGAGGCCCCCGCGATGAGGAGCACGGCGGCGGCTCCCGCCACGATGTTGTCGCGGCGGCGCCGGACACGCTGGGTGCGGTGCACGGCCTGCCGGGCCTCGTAGACCCGCAGCCGCTCGCGTGCGGCGCGCGCCTCGCGCTCGTTCCTCGTCGGCACCGGTGCACCCCTCCCCGGCCGCGCCGCGCGGTCACAGACGCGGAGGGGCCGCGCAGAACTCTAGCCAGACCGACTGAGGAGCAGCGACCGCCTCGCCCGGGCGCGGTCGGCGGCAGCGCCTACCATGACCGCATGCCGGCTCAGCAGGGTCTGCGCACCGGATCCACCCCCCTCGCCGTCCGGATGCGCCCCACCTCCCTCGACGAGGTCGCGGGCCAGCGGCATCTGCTCGGCACCGGGTCGCCGCTGATCCGGCTGGCGGATGACGCGCTCGGCGCGCAGGGCGGCGTCTCGGTCATCCTCTGGGGGCCCCCGGGCACGGGGAAGACGACCCTCGCGCAGGCGATCGCCCACTCCTCCGGGCGCGAGTTCGTCGAGCTCTCCGCCGTCACGGCCGGGGTGAAGGACGTGCGCGAGGTGATGGAGCGGGCGCGCAGCACCACCGACCTCTACGGTGTCTCGACGGTGCTCTTCCTCGACGAGATCCACCGGTTCAGCAAGGCGCAGCAGGATGCCCTGCTGCCCGGGGTGGAGAACGGCTGGGTGATCCTGGTGGCGGCCACCACCGAGAACCCGTCCTTCTCGGTGATCGCCCCGCTGCTCTCCCGCTCGCTGCTGCTCACGCTGGAACCGCTCTCCGACGACGACCTCGGCGTGCTCGTCGACCGGGCCGTCGCCGACCCGCGGGGTCTGGACGGGGCGGTCGAGCTCGCCCCGGAGGCGCGGGCGGTTCTCATCCGGCTCGCGTCCGGCGATGCCCGGCGCGCGCTCACCGCCCTGGAGGCCTCGGCCGTCGCCGCGGCCGCGGCGGGGTCGACCACCGTGAGCGCCGAGACCGTCGCGGCCTCCGTCGACCGCGCGCTGCTGCGCTACGACCGCCAGGGCGACGAGCACTACGACGTCATCAGCGCCTTCATCAAGTCGATCCGCGGTTCGGATGTCGACGCGTCGCTGCACTATCTCGCCCGGATGATCGAGGCCGGGGAGGACCCGCGCTTCATCGCCCGCCGGGTCATGATCTCGGCGGCCGAGGACATCGGCATGGCCGATCCGCACGCCCTGTCCGTGGCGGTGTCGGCGGCGCAGGGTGTAGCGCTCATCGGGATGCCGGAGGGGCGCATCCTGCTCGCCGAGGCCGTGACCTACCTCGCCACGGCGCCCAAGTCGAACGCCTCCTACCGGGCTCTCGACGCGGCGATCGCCGACGTGCGCGCCGGACGGATGGGGCGGGTGCCGAAGCCGCTCCGCGACGCGCACTACCCGGGCGCTCAGCGGCTCGGTCACGGCGCGGGCTACCGCTACGCGCACGATGAGCCGCACTCGGTGGCCGAGCAGCAGTACCTGCCCGACGAGCTCGTCGGCACCCGCTACTACGCGCCGACCGGCAACGGCTACGAGCGGGACGTCGCCCCGCGGCTGGAGCGCCTCCGGGCGATCCTCGAGGGGCGTGCGCTGCCGCCCGCGGCGGATGCCGGAGGCTCGGGCGCCGGGGCCACCGCCCGCGACGCCGCGAACCCCGGGACGGCGAGCGGGTGACGGAGCGCCAGCCGCTCCGCGGCGGGTTGCAGACCCCCGGGATCGCGCGGGTCGGCGATACCGTGCGGCGGCCGCGACGGCCGGGGGATGCGCGGGTGATCGCGGTGCTCCGCCACCTCCAGCAGGTCGGGTTCGACGGAAGCCCGCGCGTGGTGGCCGAGGACGACGGCGGGGAGCTGGTGCTCACGTTCCTCCCGGGGGAGACGGTGCTCCTCTCGCCGTTTCGGGTGTCCGATGCGCGGGTCGCCAGCGCCGGCCGGCTCATCCGGCGCTTCCACGACGCGACCGCGGGATCGGCCGTCGCCGCCGGGGGTGAGGCGGTGCTGCACGGCGACCTCGGGCCGCACAACACCGTGTTCCGCGCGGAGGAGGCCGTCGGCCTGATCGACTGGGACGCCGACCTGCGCTCGGGCCGCCGCGCCGACGATCTCGCCCACGCCGCCTGGTGCTTCGCCGACCTGGTCGACCCGCTCGTGCCGCTGGCGGAGCAGGCGCGGAAGCTGCGCATCCTGCTGCGGGCCTACGGCGGCATTCCGGCCGAGACCGTGCTCGACGAGCTCGCCGAGCGGTTCCGCCGAGCCCAGAACCCGCACGGCGCCGCCGGCCGCGCGGAGACGATCGGGATCTTCCGGGAGATGGCGGAGCAGCTCGCGGCGTCGAGGCCGCAGCTGCTCGCCGCAGCCCGCTGACCGCTCTGCTAGACTTCCGAGGCCCGATCGGGCACCCTCCCTGTTTCTTCCTAACGCGTCGGCGTGCGTCCGGACCGGGTCTCCGCCCGGAGGGAGCGGGTACGTCCGTGAGTCGCGAACGACGCGGCCACGTGGTGGAAGGATCGTCCATGCCCACGAAGTCCCAGGACCGCCGCAAGGTCCGCCTCTCCCGCGCCCTCGGCATCCCGTTGACCCCGAAGGCGGCGCGCTACCTCGAGAAGCGCCCTTACGCGCCCGGCGAGCACGGCCGCACCAAGCGCCGCGCCGACAGCGACTACGCCGTCCGCCTCAAGGAGAAGCAGCGCTTGCGCGAGCAGTACGGCATCCGCGAGAAGCAGCTGCGCATCGTCTTCAACGAGGCCCGCCGCACCCAGGGCCTCACCGGTGAGAACCTGGTCGAGCTGCTCGAGATGCGGCTGGACGCGCTCGTGCTGCGCGCCGGCTTCGCCCGCACCACGGCGCAGGCCCGCCAGCTGGTCGTGCACCGGCACATCATGGTCGACGGACACCTCGTCGACCGCCCGTCCTTCCGCGTGAAGCCGGGTCAGCTCATCCACGTCAAGCCGCGCAGCGAGGGCACCGAGCCCTTCCAGGTCGCCGCGGCCGGCGGGCACGCCGAGGTGCTGCCCCCGCTTCCGGGCTACCTCGAGGTCGAGCTCGACAAGCTCCAGGCGCGCCTCGTGCGCCGTCCCAAGCGCGCCGAGGTGCCGGTCACCGCCGAGGTGCAGCTGGTCGTGGAGTACTACGCCGCGCGCTGACGCCGTCGTCGCACCGCGGATCCCGCGTCCGTCCGCCTTCGAGCGTCCCGGATGCGGGATCTGCCGCACTACCGGAGCGCGGGTACGCTGGGGTGGTCCGCGCGAGGAGGAGACCATGAGGGGCGCCCTGCTGCTGGTCGTCGGGATCGCCGTCGGCTTCGCCGTCGCGCACGTGGTCTCCCGCACCCCTCAGGGCCGCGCCCTCCTCGACGACCTGGATGCCCGCGTGCAGGACTTCGGTGCCGCGGTAGCCGACGGCTACCGAGCCCGCGAGGCGGAGCTGCGCGACACCGTCGCCTAGCCCGCCGCCCCGACCCGCGCGGCCGAGCGCCGCATCCGCCTCCGAATCCTGGGGACCCCTGTGCAGACCGTCGACATCCAGCGCCGCTACCTCGACTTCTTCGCCGAGCGCGGCCACACCATCGTCCCGTCCGCGTCGCTCGTCAGTGACGACCCGTCGATCCTGTTCAACATCGCCGGGATGGTGCCGTTCATCCCCTACCTGACCGGGGTCGTCCCCGCGCCCTACCCGCGCGCCGCCGACGTGCAGAAGTGCATACGGACGAATGACATCGAGGAGGTGGGCAAGACCACCCGGCACGGGACGTTCTTCCAGATGCTCGGCAACTGGTCGTTCGGCGACTACTTCAAGGAGGGCGCGATCGCCTACGCCTGGGAGCTGCTGACGACCCCGGAGTCCGACGGCGGTCTCGGATTCGCCGAGCGGGACCTCTGGGTGACCGTCTACGAGGACGACGACGAGGCACCGGCGCTCTGGAAGCGGATCGCGGGGCTCCCGGACGAGAAGATCCAGCGGATGGGCCGCGCCGACAACTACTGGCACACCGGCCAGCCCGGGCCCGGGGGACCGGACTCGGAGATCTTCTTCGACCGCGGGCCCGCCTATGGCCGGGAGGGCGGCCCCGCCGCCGACGACAACCGCTACATCGAGGTGTGGAACCTCGTGTTCATGCAGTACCTCCTGGCCGACGTGCAGTCGCAGACCGAGTTCCGCGTCGTCAGCGAGCTGCCGAAGAAGAACATCGACACCGGCATGGGCCTGGAGCGCGTCGCCTTCCTCACGCAGGGCGTCGAGAACATCTACGAGACCGACCAGGTGCGTCCCGTGCTCGACCTGGCCGCGCAGCTCTCCGGGCGACGCTACGGACGCGACCGGGAGGACGACGTGCGGATGCGGGTCGTCGCCGACCACATCCGCTCCTCCCTCATGCTCATGACCGACGGCGTCACCCCGTCGAACGAGGGCCGCGGCTACGTGCTGCGCCGTCTGCTGCGCCGCAGCATCCGCGCGATGCGGCTCCTCGGGGTCGACGCGCCCACCTTGGGGGAGCTGTTCACCGCCTCCCGCGACGCGATGTCGCCCGCGTACCCCGAGATCCTCCGGGAGTGGGACCGCACCTCCCGGCTCGCCCTGGGCGAGGAGGAGGCGTTCCTGCGCACCCTCGCCAGCGGCACCACGATCCTCGACACCGCCGTGGCCGACACCAAGCGCACGGGAGCGGAGGTGCTGCCCGGCGGCACCGCGTTCCTGCTTCACGACACGTTCGGCTTCCCGATCGACCTCACGCTCGAGATGGCGGAGGAGGCGGGCCTGCGCGTCGACCGCGCCGCCTTCGACACGCTGATGACCGAGCAGCGCACGCGGGCGAAGGCCGATGCCAGGGCCCGGAAGAAGCTCATCGCCGACCTCAGCGTCTACAGCGACTTCCGCGCGCACGGCGAGACGGCCTTCACCGGCTACGACTACCTCGACACCGAGACCACGGTGCTCGGGCTGCTCGTCGACGGGGCGCCCGCGCAGAAGGCGGTCGCCGGCGAGATCGCCGAGGTCATCCTCGCCGAGACGTCGCTGTACCCGGAGTCGGGCGGGCAGGCGCCGGATCAGGGCTCGATCGTGGGCCGCGGCTTCGACCTCGAGGTGCTCGACGTGCAGCGCCCGGTGAAGGGGCTGATCAGCCACACGGTGCAGGTCCGCTCGGGCGAGGTCGGCGTCGGCGACGCGGCGACCACCGTCGTCGATCCGGCCTACCGCCGCTCGGCGGCGCAGGCGCACTCGGCGACCCACCTGATCCACGCGGCGCTGCGGCAGACGCTCGGGTCGGAGGCGCACCAGTCCGGGTCGTTCAACCGCGCCGGCTACCTGCGGCTCGACTTCTCGTGGAACCAGGCGCTCTCACCCGAGACCCGCAGCGAGATCGAGGACATCGCCAACGCCGCGGTGCGCGACAACCTCGAGGTGACCACGCGCATCCTGCCGCTGGACGAGGCCCGCGCGGCCGGAGCGATGGCGCTGTTCGGCGAGAAGTACGGCGAGACCGTGCGGATGGTCGACATCGGCGGGCCGTGGTCGCGGGAGCTGTGCGCCGGCACCCACGTGGCCTCCTCGGCGGAGGTCGGGCTGGTGAATCTGACCAGCGAGGCCTCGGTCGGCTCCACGAACCGCCGGGTCGAGGCGCTGGTGGGGGCGGATGCCTTCGCCGACCTCGCCGTGGAGCGCGCGATCGTGAACCAGCTGACCGGCGCGCTGCGCACCCCGCGCGCGCAGCTGCCGGCCCGGATCGAGGAGCTCGTCCAGAGCCTCAAGGCGGCGGAGAAGCGGATCGCCGGGTTCGAGGCGAGTCGGCTGGCGGGGCGCGTGCCCGCCCTCGTCGAGGCCGCGTCGCGCATCGGCGCTCACCTGGCGGTGGTGGAGGACATCGGCGAACTCGCCGCCGCGGACGAGCTGCGGCAAGTCGCCATCGGCGTGCGCGAGCGGATCTCCGGCGAGGACGCCGTGGTGGCGCTGGCCGCACGGATCGAGGGGAAGCCGTCGATCGTCGTCGCCACCACCGCGTCGGCGCGGGAGGCGGGCGCGCGGTCCGGGGTGCTCGTGCGGGATGCGGCCCGCGCGCTCGGCGGCGGCGGCGGCGGGAAGGACGATCTCGCGCAGGGCGGCGGAAGCGACGTGACCGCGATCGGCGATGCACTCGCGGGCGTTCGTCGGGCACTGCAGGGCTGAGCATGCGCCACGGGACGCGACTGGGGATCGATGTCGGTCGCGTCCGCGTCGGCGTGGCCGGCTGCGACCCGGATGGGCTGCTCGCCACCCCGGTGGCGACCCTCGCGCGGGACGCGCACCTGCTCGACGCGCTCGCGCCGCTGCTCGGGCAGTACGACCCGATCGAGCTGGTGGTCGGGCTTCCGCTGTCCCTGAGCGGCGCGGACACCCCCTCGACAGCGGACGCCCGCGCGGTCGCGGCAGAGCTCGACGCCCGCTTCGAGGTGCCCGTTCGGCTCGTGGACGAGCGGATGTCCACGAACCTCGCGCAGCAGGCCCTGCGGGCATCCGGCCGCTCGTCCCGTCGGTCCCGGTTCGTGGTCGACCAGGTGGCCGCTGTTATCATCCTGCAGTCCGCGCTCGATGCCGAGCGTGGGACGGGACGACCCGCCGGCGTCCTCGTGACACCGGAAGGGACCCTGTAGTGGCCGAGCCCGTCGACCGCGATCCGAGCTGGGACGAGATCTTCCGATCGGACCCCGGGTTCTCGCCCGGAGGCGATCGGGTCGCGGCCCCCACGCCGGGCGCGGAGCGGCACGCGCCGCCGCCGCGAATGGGCGTCGCCGCGGCCGCCGATGAGGCGCGCCGAACCCCGTCCGCGCCCGTGTTCGGCCGATTCGACGAGCGCGAGGAGCCCCCGCGGCGCCGCCGCCGCGGCCGCCGGGACGGACGCCGTCCGCGCCGATGGGGCCTTCTCGTGTTCCTCCTGGTCTTCCTTCTCGTCGTCGGCGGCACGGGTGTCGCCCTCTGGAACACCTACGGCGATCGCATCCAGCAGGCGCTCGGGCTCGAGGAGACCGACTACACCGGCACGGGCGAGGGCACCAAGGTGGACTTCGTCATCAACTCCGGCGACATCGGCGAGACGGTCGCGCGCAACCTCGCCACGCAGGGCGTGACGAAGACCTTCACGGCCCCGTACCGGATCCTGTTGAAGGACCCGTCGATCTCGTTCGAGCCGGGCACCTACACGCTGCAGAAGCGGATGAGCGCGAAGTCCGCGATCGCCGCGTTGCGCGATGCGAAGAACCGGCTGGTGAACAAGGCCGTCATCGTGGAGGGTTCCAGCGCGAAGCAGGCGTTCCAGCAGCTCTCGGTCGCCACCAAGATCCCCGTCGCCGACTTCGAGGCCGCCGCGCAGGACTATGTCGCCCTCGGAGTGCCCGCGAACGCGCCGAGCATCGAGGGCTTCCTGTTCCCGGCGACCTACCAATTCGATCCCGGTGTCACCGCGACGGATGTGCTGAAGCGCCTCGTCGGGGAGATGAACGGCCGGCTCGACAAGCTGGGGGTGGCCGCGGCCGATCGGTTCCGGGTGGTGACCTTCGCCTCCGTCGTGCAGCGCGAGGCCGGCAGCACGAGCGACATGCCCAAGATCGCCCGGGTGTTCCAGAACCGACTCGACACGGGGATGCGCCTGCAGTCCGATGCCACGGTCGCCTACGGCACCGGCAACACCGACCGGGTGACCACGACCGACTCCGAGCGCGGCAACGCCGCCAACAGGTACAACACCTACGCCAACCCCGGACTGCCGGTCGGCCCGATCGGGCTGCCCGGTGAGGCGGCCATCGAGTCGGTGCTGAAGCCCGCCGACGGCAGCTGGCTGTACTTCGTCGCCGTCAACCTCAAGACCGGCGAGACGGTGTTCTCCACCACCCAGGCCGAGCACGATGCCGCCGTGCGGCAGTGGCAGAACTGGTGCAGGCAGAGCGACGAGAACCGGGCCTACTGCCGGTGACAACGGGCGCGGGCGGGCGGCGCCGGCTCGCGGTGCTCGGCTCGCCGATCGCCCACTCGCGATCGCCGCAGCTGCACACCGCGGCCTACCGTGTGCTCGGACTCGACTGGGAGTACGAGCGGATCGAGGTGCGGGAGGGCGGGCTTGCCGACCTGATCGGGGGGCTCGGTCCGCAGTGGCGGGGGCTCTCGCTGACGATGCCGCTCAAGCGCGAGGCGCTCCGGGTCGCCGATGCGGTGGACGCGCGAGCCGCGGAGCTCGCTCAGGCGAACACGCTCGTGCTGAGCGACGCCGGCGTCCGCGCGTTCTCGACGGACGTCGACGGGGTGCTCGGCGCCCTCGCCTCGCTCGGAGTGGGCCCGGTCCGCTCGGCGACGGTGCTCGGTGGCGGGGCGACCGCCGAGAGCGCCGTCGCGGCGCGGCGCACGCTCGGCGCCGAGGGCACGGTCGGCGTGCGGACGCCCGCGCGGGCGGCGCGCCTCGGGGCATCCGCCCGGGTGCTGCCGCTTGCCGAGGCGCCGATGGACGCGGCCGTCGTGGTGAGCACCGTCCCGGCGGGCGCGGAGCTCCCGGTCCGCGTCCCGGATCGCCCCGGCGTGCTGCTCGATGTCGTCTACGACCCCTGGCCCACGCCCCTCGCGACCGCGTGGCGCGCCCGGGGGGGACGGGTCGCGAACGGCCTGGAGATGCTGCTGCACCAGGCCCTGGGCCAGGTGCGCGCCTTCGTCGGCGGCGACCCCGGCATCCCTCTGCCCGACGAAGACGCCGTCCTGCGGGCGATGCGCGACGCGGCGGGATGGGGCGCTGTGGAAGGATCGTAGGCATGCTGCGCTGGCTCACCGCGGGGGAATCGCACGGCCCGGAGCTCGTCGCGATCCTCGAGGGGCTCCCGGCCGGGGTGCCCGTCTCGGCGGCGGTGATCCAGGCGGATCTGCGGCGCCGCACGCTCGGGTATGGGCGGGGCGCGCGGATGAAGTTCGAGCAGGACGAGCTCACCCTCTCCGGCGGCGTCCGGCACGGGTTCACGATGGGCGGCCCGGTCGCGCTGCGGATCGGCAACACCGAGTGGCCGAAGTGGACCGAGGTGATGAGCGCGGAGCCGGTCGACCCGGAGGTGCTCGCCAGTGCCCGCGGTGCGGCGCTCACCCGACCGCGTCCCGGTCACGCGGACCTCGTGGGCATGCAGAAGTACGGCTTCGACGAGGCCCGCCCGGTGCTCGAGCGGGCCAGCGCCCGCGAGACCGCGGCGCGCGTCGCCCTGGGCGCCGTCGCGAAGGCGTTCCTCGGCGAGCTCGGCATCCGCACGCTCGCGCACACCCTCTCCATCGGCCCGGTGCGCGTGCCCGAGGGCGCACGGCTTCCCCGGCCGGACGAACTCGCGGCGCTGGACGCCGATCCGCTGCGCTGCGCCGACGCCGTGACGAGCGGGCTCATGGTCGCGGAGGTGGAGGACGCGCGGAGGTCCGGCGACACCCTCGGAGGCGTCGTCGAGGTGCTCGCGTACGGTGTACCGCCGGGGCTCGGCAGCTACGTGCACGGAGACCGTCGGCTCGACGCGCGGCTGGCGGCGGCGGTGATGGGCATCCAGGCCATCAAGGGCGTCGAGCTGGGTGACGGCTTCCGCACCACCGAGCGACGGGGCTCCGCGGCGCACGACGAGCTCACCCTCGACGAGGGGCTGATCGAGCGTCTCACCGACCGAGCCGGCGGTACCGAGGGGGGCATGTCCACCGGCACCGTGCTCCGCGTGCGCGCGGGCATGAAGCCGATCGCCACCGTGCCCCGAGCGCTGCGCACCATCGACGTCGCCACCGGCGAGGAGGCGGCGGCGCACCACCAGCGCTCGGATGTCTGCGCCGTGCCGGCGGCCGGGGTCGTCGCGGAGGCGATGGTCGCCCTCACCCTGGCGGATGCGGTGCTGGAGAAGTTCGGCGGGGATTCGATGACCGAGACGATGCGCAATCTGGCCGGCTACCTCGACACGATCCCGGCGACGCTGCGCACCGCCTCGGCTGCCGGATGAGCCGCCGCGCACTCGTCGTGCTGATCGGCCCGATGGGCTCCGGCAAGACCCGGCTCGGGAAGCGCGTCGCGAAGCTGCTCGATGCTCCCTTCACGGACACCGATCAGCTCGTCGTCGCGAAGCACGGCCCGATCACCGACCTCTTCGACCGCCACGGCGAAGCGCTCTTCCGTGCGCTCGAGCGCACGGCGGTGATCGAGGCGCTCGGCCGCGGCGGCGTGATCGCCCTCGGCGGGGGTGCGGTGCTCGACTCCCGCACCCGCGCCGACCTCGCCGGCGAGCGCGTCGTCCTTCTCACCACCACGCCGGAGGCGGTCGCGTCGCGACTTCGCGACGGGCGGCGTCCGCTCGTGCGCAACGGGGTGGCGGAGTGGCAGCGGATCTACGCGGAGCGCCTGCCGCTGTACGAGGGCCTGGCCCAGGAGACGATCGATACCACGCAGCAGCCCTTCGACCGACTGGCGCACGACCTCGCGGAGCGGCTGCGGGTGCCGGTGTGAGCGCGTTGACCCGCATCCCCGTGGGCGGCGAGCGGCCCTACGAGGTGGTCGTCGGCCGCGGCGCGCTGGGCGAGCTGCCCG
>JACRGJ010000044.1 GCA_016212425.1 Micrococcales bacterium
ACGTGGACCGCGCGCTGGAGGAGCTCCTCGACGACGAGGACGGCGATCGGCCCCGCGAGGGCGACCAGGGCTCGCCCGCCTGACCCGGAAGCGCGGCCCCGGAGCGCGGTGTCGAGGGCGCCGCCGTCCCGCCTGTGGATGACCGGCGACGGCCGTGGGGCGAACCGGGCACAGTGACGACATGGTGCTGCGCCTCGACCCGGCCCTCCCCCTCGTCTGGCGCACGCCGGACTCGCTGCAGCTGGGGGTCGCGAGCGCGCCGATCCGGCTGGACGCGGTGAGCGTCGACGACGAGCTGCTGATCGGGGCCCTGCGGCGCGGAGTGACCCGGTCGGGCCTCGACGCGATCGCGACGGCCCGGGGGGTCGACGCGGACGCCGTCACTCGCCTCCTGACCAGGCTCGAGCCCGCGCTGATCGCCACCGACGGGTCGGGATCCGCCTGGCCGGCCGGCGCCCGCCCCGGCGCCCTGGTGCTCGGGGCGGGCCCGCTGGCGGAGGGTGTCGCGGAGGCGATCGCCGCCGCGGGCCACCGGCCCGATGCCGGGCGCCTCGGGCTGGTGGTCCTGACCGCCGCGTGGCTCGTGACCCCCGAGGAGTCGGGGCGATGGCTGCGGCGCGACATCCCGCATCTGCCCGTCGTGTGCTCGGACGGCGCGGTGAGCGTGGGGCCGCTCGTGCGCCCGGGCGAGGGGGCCTGCCTGCACTGCCTCGACCGTCACCGGATCGATGCCGACCCGGCGTGGCCCGCGATCGCGGCGCAGCTGCTCGACCTCCCCGCCCCGACGCTGCCACGACTCGGGCTCGCCGAGGGGCTGGCCCTCGCCGCCCGGACCGCGCTGCGCGCCCTGCGCGGTGAGCTGGAGCCCGGGCGCGAACTCCGGCTCGAGCTCGCCAGCGGGGTGGTCACCGAACGGGTGTGGACACCCCACCCGGAGTGCCGCTGCTCAACTCCGCCAGGAATCGACTGGGTGCGCGCGGACGGCTCCCCTCCCGCCCCGAGCCGGCGTGCGCTCGTCGTGACCAGCTGAGCGCGAGCCGCGTCCGGGCGCGGGTGATGCCCACGTAGAGCAGCCGACGCTCCTCGTCGATCGCGTCGAAGCCGCGGGCGTGCACCACCGGGAGGAGCCCCTCGCTCAGGCCGACGATGTGCACCGCATCCCACTCGAGCCCCTTCGCGCTGTGCAGCGTGCCGAGGGTGACCGCCGCTACCGTCGGCTCGTGCTGCGCGACCTGGCGCTCCTGCAGCTCCTGCGCGAAGCGGGCGAGGGAGGTGCCGGCCGGGGCCCGATCGGCGAGCTCGACGAGGGCGGTCAGAAGCTCCCACCTCTCCTGCTCGGCCGGGCCGCCGCCCGGCGCGTCGACGGTCCAGCCGATGTCGCGGAGCACGTCGCTGACCGACTGGAAGAGGGGACGGGAGGGCGGTGCCGCGCCGGTGCCCGCTCCGATGCTCGCGAACAGCAGCATCGCCTGCTTCACGGCCGGGTGGTCGAAGAACCGGGCGCCGCCGAGCGGCCGGATCGAGATGCCCTTCGCGGCGAGCGCCTGACCCACCAGGGCCGACTGCGCGCCGATTCGGAACAGCACGGCGATCCGATCGGGCCGGATGCCGGCGGCGAGCTGGCGCGCGACCTCCGCCGCCACGGCATCCGCCTCCGCCGCGTCGCTCTCGAACGCGAGCACGCTCGGCGCCGGCCCGCGGCGCGCGTCCTGCTCGGCGGGCACGAGCTCGAGGGCGCCCGGGCGCCCCCGCATCAGCCGGTTGGCGGTGTCGAGCACCGCCGCGCTGGAGCGGTGGTTGCGCTCCAGACGCACCACCTCGGCGTCGTCCCAGCGCGACCCGAAGCCGAGGAGGAACTCGCTCGAGGCGCCCGCGAAGGAGAAGATCGTCTGGCTCGCGTCTCCCACGACGCACAGGTCGGTGCGCGGGCCCAGCCACAGCTCGAGCACCCGCTGCTGCAGCGGCGACACGTCCTGGTACTCGTCCACGACGAAGAACCGGTACTGCGTCCGGACCTGCTCGGCGACCGCCGGCTCCGCCTCGAGCATCCCCGCCGTCGCCAGCAGCACGTCCTCGAAGTCCATCTGGCGACGCTCGTCCTTGATCCGCTCGTACGCCGCCTGCAGCTCGAGCATGGCGCCTGCCCCCAGCCCCGCCGGCAGCTCCCGCGTCCGCGCCGCGCGCTCGTAGTCATCCGGGGTCAGCGCCCGCACCTTGCGCCACTCGATCTCCGCGGCCACGTCGCGGAGGGCCGCGGTGTCGAGCCGCAGCCGGAGGGCGTCGGCCGCCTGACCGATCACCGCGCCCTTGCTGCCCAGGATGCCGGGGGCACGTCCGCCGACGACCTGGGGCCAGAAGTACCCCAGCTGGGACAGCGCGGCGGCGTGGAAGGTGCGGCTCTGGACGCCGCCGGCACCCAGCGACCGGAGCCGGGTGCGCAGCTCCCCCGCGGCGCGGACGGTGAAGCTCAGCGCCAGCACCCGCTCCGGGGTGTAGACGCCGGTCGCGACGCCGTAGGCGATGCGGTGGGAGATGGCGCGGGTCTTGCCCGTCCCCGCGCCCGCGAGGATGCAGACCGGGCCGAGGAGGGTCTCGGCGGCCCGGCGCTGCTCCGGGTCGAGCCCCTCGAGGAGCCGGCCGGGATCGGAGTCCTGCTCGAGCGTCACCATGTCGAGGGTCCGAGGTCGCCGCCGTGCCACTCGGCGATGATGGCCCGCGCGATCGAGGTCTCCCCTGGCAGCCGGAGCCGGCCCGCCGCGACGGCGGCGGTGAGCTCCTCGCGCGTGAACCACTGCAGCTCCCGGATCTCGTCCCCGTCCGGCCTGGTCCGTGTCGACGCTCCCTCCGCCACCCGGGCGGTGAAGCCGACCATGAGCGACGCGGGGAACGGCCAGGGCTGGCTGCCGAGGTAGCGCGGGTCCGCGACGCGGATGCCCGACTCCTCGAACACTTCCCGCTCGACCGCCGCCTCGAGCGACTCCCCCGGTTCGACGAACCCGGCCAGCAGGGAGAAGCGGCCAGCGGGCCACAGCGCGTTGGAGCCGAGCAGCAGCCGGTCATCCGCATCCACGACGCCGACGATGATCGCGGCATCCGTGCGGGGATAGAACTCCGCGCTGGCGCCCGTGGCCGGATCGGCCTCGGTGCGCACCCAGCCGGAGAGCCCGGGCTCCGTCGGCCGGCCCGTGCGGGGCGAGAACCCGGAGGACGCATGCCAGTTCGCCAGCGCGACCGCCTCGGTGAAGATCCCCGCGTCGCGGGCGGGAAGCAGCGCGCCGAGCTCGCGGAGGCCGCCCCAGGTCCGCGACCGGCCGAGCAGCTGCGCCGCGGCGTCCTCGACGACGGCGGCGATGACCGGGGCGCCGGACGCCGCATCCTCGGCCGCGGCGGTGGTGCGGCCGAGGAAGAGCTCCAGGTCCGCGAGGGGCACCTCCGCCGCGGGCAGCAGGGCGATCCGGCGCTCGCCGGCCAGCAGCATCCGCCCCTCGTGCAGCACGACGATCCGGGCGCCCGCCTCGGCCCGCAGCCGCGCGAGGCCCCCGGCGCGGGCGAGATGATCGCGATCGAGCTCGGCGCGGGCCAGGACCAGACGGTCGGGGAACGCGGGCTGGGACGGCAAGTCTGCTCCCCATCGGGATGTGCGGAAGGGCGTGGCGCGGGGCGGCGTCGGGGAGAGCGAGACCTACCCTGTGCGCATGGCCAGAACCCCCTTCACTTTAGCCGCGCTGGCCACCTCGGCCGTGGCGGGGCTCGACGTCGTCGGCGCCGCCCCCTACGCCGACGACGGGTTCGACTCCGCCGTGATCGCCGATCGCGACGGGCGCACCTGGGTCATCCGCGTGCCCCGCAGCGCCGCCGCGGAGGCCGAGCAGTCGGCCGACCTGGTCGCCCTCGGCGCGCTCACCGGCGGGGTGCGCTCGCGCCTGCCGTTCGCGATCACCGGGTTCGCCGGGCAGGCACCGGTCGAGGGCACCCGGGCGGTCGTGCTGTCCTTCGTCGACGGGTCGCCCTCTCCGACCTCCTCGATGGGACCCGAGCTCGCCGCCTCGGTGGGCGCCGCGATCGCCGCGATCCACGCTCTGCCCACCAGCTGCGTGACCGAGGTGGGTCTGCCCTCCCTCGGCCCGGTGCACGCGCACCAGACCTCCACCACCCTCGTCGACCGCGCGGTGCAGACCGGCCTCCTGCCCGCCGCCCTCCGCGAGCGCTGGGAGCACGCGCTGCTCGACGACCAGCTCTGGCAGTTCCAGCCGACCGTCGTGAACGGTGCGCTGGGCAGCCATTCCGTTCTGAGCGACGGCGTCGCGGTGACCGGCATCCTGGGCTGGCACGAGCTGCGGGTCGCGGACCCGGCCCTCGACCTCGCCTGGCTGTTCTCGGGACGCCGCACCGACGCCGCCGACGGGGCCTTCGCCACCTACCTGCACGCGCGCCCCGGAGCGGACCGGCAGCTGGCCGCGCGTGCCACCTTCTACGGCGAGCTCGAGACGGCCAAGTGGCTGCTGCACGGCACCGAGACGCGCGACCAGGCCGTCGTCGACGACGCGGTGCAGCTGCTGCACGGTCTGGTGGACGACATCCAGGATGACCGCAGCCCGTCTCTCGGTGCCGAGACCGCGCCCATCCTCGCCCTCCGCGACGTGGAGGCGCTGCTGGACCGGGTGGAGCGGGTCAGCTAGCCGCTGAAGACGGCTCGTGACCGCGACCGCGCTTCCGACGGTGTCGGGCGCCGCCGCCCGCATCGTCGGGCTCGACCTGGCCCGTTTCGTCGCCATCGTCGGGATGATGGGCGGGCACCTGCAGCTCGGCGCGGGCCCGGCGTGGACCGACGTGCCGTTCTCCGGCTTCCCCTCCACCCTGTTCGCGGTGCTCGGCGGCATCAGCGCGGTGCTGGCGACGCGGGCCTACACCGAGCGGGGCGAGCACCTGGCCGCGGCCGTCTCGCTCGCCGCACGCGGCCTGGTGGTCGCCGCCATCGGGGCGCTGCTCTCGCTCACCCCGACCTTCGTCATCGTCGTGCTGGTCTACTTCGGCGTCGGACTGATCCTGCTCGCGCCGCTGCTGCGCCTGCCGATCCCGGCGCAGGCGGCCATGGCCGCGGTGCTCGCGGGCGGTGGGCCGGTGCTGAACGTCACCGTGCGGGACGCGCTCGGAAACCCCGATCCGGAGCACATCGATCTCCGCTCTCCGCTGCACGCGGCGGCGTCCGTGCTCTTCACCGGCACCTACCCCGTCGTGACGTGGCTGGTGTACCTGCTGGTCGGCGTAATCCTCGGGCGCCTGGTGGTGGGCGCGGTCGCCGATGGACGGACCCGCATCGTCGCGCTGCGGATCGCGATCGTCGGCGCGGTGGTCGCCGCGGCGGCGGGGATCGCCGATGCCGTCGCGGGCCGCACCGAACCGGTCACCCAGGGCGACGGAGCACCGCTCGGCACCGGATGGCGCTTCTTCGCCGACGCGAGCACGCACACCGGCTCCCTGGGCGACCTGGCCCGGACCGGGGGCGTCGCCTGCCTCGTGGTGGGCCTGCTGATCCTGGCGACCGCTCGGCTCGACCGCCGCCACACTCTTCCCGAGATTCTGCGTCCGCTCGCCGCGGCCGGTGCGGCGCCGCTCACCCTGTACAGCGCTCATGTGCTCGTCACGGCGGTCGCTCCGGTCGGCGGCACCCTCGTCTACCTCCTCACCGTGCTCGGCGCCGTCGGCGTCGGCGCGGTGCTCCTGGCGACGCGCCGCCGTGGTCCGCTCGAGCGTCTCGTGAGCGCCGCCGCCCGAACGGCCGGGAACGGCGTCCGCCGGATCGCCTGACCGCGGTGCTCAGGGCGCCGCATCCTGCGGCACCGCACGATGCCACCGGGCGAGCAGCTCCTCCTCCCCGTCGACGTGCGGGGGCCGGATGACGAGGTCGTCCGCGACGAAGTAGAAGGCCGCGTCGATCAGCTCCGGTGCGACGCCGCGCCAGCGGGCGAAGGCGAGGCGGTAGAGGGCGAGCTGCAGCTGCTTGCGCTCCAGATCTGCGTCGTCGCGGGGCGCCCTCCCCGTCTTCCAGTCGACCACCTCGAACCGGTCGCCCTCCTGATACACGGCGTCGATCTTGCAGATCACGATGCGGTCGGCGAAGGGCAGGTGGATCTCGCGCTCCACCTCGACGGGCCGCCGGTCGGCCCACTCCGAGCGCGCGAAGGTCTCCTGCAGGCGCTCGAGCGCGGCGAGCTCGTCGGGCGCGGCATCCGCGGCGACGCCGTCGACCACAGCGGGATCGTCGAGCTCGAACGGCTCGGCGTCTAGCTCGTCCGATCCGCCCGCCATGCCGTAGCGGCGCTCCACCCAGGCATGGAACAGGGTGCCGAGCCGGGTGGCCCGGTAGGGCCGTTCCGGCATCGGGCGCAGCATCCCCGCGGCGACCCGATCCGGCTCGGTCACGAAGTCCTTGAACCGGGACGCCGGCACGCGGATGGGAACCGGAACCCGGCCGCCTGCGGCGAGGCGCTCCGCCCGCTCCCGCAGCAGCAGCTCCACCTCCTGCGCCCAGGGTCCGGTCAGCGCGGGAGTCGCCCCCGCGACGAGGGCGGCGGCCGACTCCACCGCGCTGCGCCGACCGCCCAGGGGATCCCGGGGCCAGGAGAACATCGCCGCGGAGGCGTCGCCGAGCGGATTCCGCTCCTCCTGCGGCGCGCTCGGCAGCTCGTCGATCAGCCCCGCCTCCCGCAGCTCCACCAGGAAGGGGCTCGGCGGCCGCGGCTCCCGCTGCGTGGCCCAGAACGAGCCGGAGAGCAGGAGACGGTGACGGGCCCGCGTGACGGCGACGTACACCAGCCGGCGCTCCTCGTCCGCCGAGCGTCGCGCCACCGCCGCCGAGAACTCCTCCCCCCTCGTGTCGAGCTCCTTCTTCGTCGCCGCGGACCGCCACGGCAGCACCGGGAGGTCGGCGCTGTCGCCGCGGAACTCCCAGGGCAGCCGACCGAAACCCAGCCAGCCGCCGTTGCCCTCCTGCGGCCTCGCGGGCAGCCCGTCCACGACGACCCGCGGCACGGCCACGGCATCCCACTCCAGGCCCTTCGACCCGTGGATCGTGAGCACCTGCACGGTGCCCGGCTCGGGCGGATCGGACCGCGGGGAGAGGTCCTCCTTCGCCTCCGCGGCGCGCAGCCAGGCGAGGAACCCGCCGAGGCTGCCGACCTCGGCGAGGTCGAGGTAGCCGCGCAGGGCATCCGAGAACGCCTCCATCGCGGCACCCGCCACGGGCCGGTGCTCGTTGGCGGCGACCTCGATGTCCACGCGCAACTCCTGCTCGACCGCGGCGACGAGGTCGGGAAGCTCCAGCGCCGCGGCTCGACGCAGCCGCCGGAGGGCGAGACCGGCGTCGCGGAGCCGTTCCACTCCCGCCGGGCTGAATCCCTCGAGCTGGCCGTGGCCGTCCGGCGCTCCGGCGACGAAGTCGAGGGCGTCGACGAGCGAGCCGCCATCCCCCGTCGACACGGAGCCGCGCATCCGCTCCACGAGCAGGTCGTCGTAGCGGTGCTGAGCGTCGTCGCGATCGCGGAGCCACGAGGCGACCCGGCGCAGCGCGAAGAGGTCCGCGGCGCCGATCCGCCAGCGCGCGCCGGCGAGCAGTCGCACCAGCTCGAGCCCGGCGTCCGGATCATCCAGCACCGCGAGCGCACTCACCAGGTCGGCGATCTCCGGTTCGGCGAGGAGGCCCCCGAGCCCCAGCACATGGAAGGGGACGTCCTCCGCGCGCAGCGCCTCGAGAAAGCGCGCCTGGGTGCGCCGGGCGCGCAGCAGCAGCGCCGCACTCGGTCGCCCGCCGTTCTCGTCGAGAACCGGGGTCCGCCGCGTGCCGACCCGGGCCCGGAGCCACCGCGCGACGCTCTGCGCCTCTTCCACGACGGTCTGACGGATCACGGTGTCGAGCGGATGCGCACTGGCCGCGGGCGATGCGCTCAGTCGCGGCACCAGCACCGACGCGGTCGGCTCCGTCAGGGGGCGCACCAGCGCGTTCGCCGCGGCGAGGATCGCCGACCCGTTGCGCCAGCTGGTCGTCAGGGCGTACGTCGCCGCCGGTGCGGCGGGCCGGCCGAAGTCCCGCGGGAACCGGCGCAGGTTGCCGGCACTCGCGCCGCGCCAGCCGTAGATCGACTGGTTCGGGTCGCCCACCGCCATCACCGGCGTCCCCGCGAAGAGCGCCGCGAGCAGCCGGGTCTGCACCACCGAGGTGTCCTGGTACTCGTCGAGTAGGACGATCCGGTGCCGGTCGCGCAGCTCGGTGGCCACCGCGTCGCGGGCCTCGACGGCCTGGAGCGCGAGCGCGACCTGGTCGGAGTACTCGACCGCGCTGCGCCGCAGCTTCTCGGCCCGGTACCCCTCGGCCAGCTCCACCAGCACATCGAGGGCGCCGACCGCACTGGCCCACTTGGCCACCTGGTAGGTGCCTCCGCCCGGTTCGAGGTCGGTGAGCCGGGCAAAGTCCCGCGCCATCGCCCGCACGGCCTCCGGGTCGGCCACGTTCTCCACGAGGGCGCGGCTCAGCTCGAGCACGGCGTTCACGATCGTCGTCGGACTCCGATCGAGGTCGGGCAGCCGGTCGTCGTCGCTGCGCAGCACCACCGTCCGCGCGAGTTGCCACGCGGCCGCTTCGCCGAGCACGGGGCCGTCCGGGTCGCGGCCGAGCAGGGCCGCGTTCTCGAGGTAGATCGTGTTCGCGAAGGAGTTGTAGGTGGCGACGGTGGGGTCCGAGAACGGGTCGGGCTCGCCCGGCATCAGGCCGGCCTGCCGCAGCTGCCCGATCCGCGCGCGGATCCGAGCGCCCAACTCCCCGGCCGCCTTGCGGGTGAAGGTGAGACCCAGGATGTGCTCCGGTGCCGCGTATCCGTTCGCCAGCAGCCAGAGCACGCGGTTGGCCATCGTCTCGGTCTTGCCGCTCCCGGCACCCGCGACGACCAGGGCGGGCTCGAGCGGGGGCGCCTCGATCACCGCGCGCTGCTGCTCCGTCGGCTCCGGAAGGCCCAGGCGCCGCGCGATCTCGCGGGCGTCGGTCACTCGCGACCTCCGAGCCGTTCCGTCAGTCACTCGTGACCTCGCTGGTCCGGTGCAGCCGGTAAGACGACAGGTCCCACATCCCCCCGCGGTCGTCGAGCTCCACAAGGCCCCGGAACTCCGCGGCGGCGATCAGCCGCGCCGCCTCGAGGAGCCGCGCCCGCGCCGCCTCCACCTGCTCGACCTCGAACACCCGCTGCACGGCTTCGCGGTAGCGCCTGCCCTTGACCCCGCTCTTGACGAACAGCAGCTTCGCCCCGCCGCCGCGGTGCTCGCCGTGCACCGCGAGCGCCTCGTCGAGCACCCCGGAGGCGTACGCCAGCTGGTAGGACCCGAGCTGCGGATGCGCCGCCACGTCCTCGGCCTTCGTGATCGCCGATCCGGTCTTCAGGTCGACGATCACGACCGAGCCGTCGGCGGCCCGCTCGACCCGGTCGATCGAGCCGGTGACGACCGCCTCGGCCAGCTCCAACCGGAAGCGACGCTCCGCGCCGACGAGGGTCTTGCCCGAGCCGGCGAACTCCGTGAGGTAGTCCGAGAGGCCCTCGGCGAGCACGCGCGTGAGCCGGCGCTGGCGCTCCGCCAGCCAGGGCGCTTCGAAGGCGAGCTCGCCCCAGCGCGACTCGATCGCGCTCCACACCGCGTCGAAGCCCGGATCCCCGGCGGTCTCCATGGCCCAGTGCACGATCGTCCCCACGTTCGCCGCCGTCCCCGGATCACCCCCGGCGACCTGATCGAGGAACCAGTCGAGCGGGGACTGCTCGAGCGCGTCGACGCCCGACGGCGACACCGGGACCGGATCGCCCTCGTGCAGCGGCCGATCCGTCGAGACGGGCAGCAGCCCGAGCCACTGCGCGGGATCCGCTCCTGGGACGCCCTCGGCGGCGAGCCGGGCGAGGGTCGCCGCCGAGTCCGCCCGGTGCGGGGATGTCGGGTTCGCCGCGATCCGCCGCAGGCGACCGACCGTTCCCCGCAGAGTCAGCGGCAGGCGCGGATGCTCCGAGTCGCTCTCGGACGCCGGGTCGACCGGCAGCGGCTCCTCGCCCGGGGCGGCGCCCAGACGCAGCAGCGGGCTCGGTTGCTCCTCTTCATTGGCGACCGCCGTGAGCAGCACCCGGCGCGACGCCCGCGACACCGCGAGGGCGAACATCCGCAGCTCGTCGTGGAGCACCGCCTGCCGCTCGTCGAGCGCCTCCGCTTCGGCAGCGGCGTCGCGCGCGGCGACGAGCCGCTGGGGCGAGAGCAGCGTCCCCCGGGGACGCGGGTTCGGCCACACCCCCTGCTGGAGACCGGCGACCACCACGAGATCGACCTCCACCCCCACGAGCGCGGAGGGGGTGGCCACGAGCACCGCGTCGTCGAGGGCCCGCGGCAGGAGGATGTCCTCCGGCACCTCCGCGTCGAGCACCTCCGCGAGGAACTCGGCCGCCGGGACGTCCGGACGCCGTTCGGCGAAGCGCTTGGCGGCGGTGAAGAGCGCCACGACGCCGTCCAGGCTGCGGTTCGCCTCCGCGGCGCCCAGCCCCTGGCCGAGCGCCTGCCGCCGCCACGGCTCCGCGAGTCCGCTGCGGTCCCAGGCCAGCCAGAGCAGGTCCTCGATCGACCCGTCGCTCCCGCGCAGCTGCCGCAGCGTCTCGGCCAGTCGAGCGGCTTTCCGAGCGGACCGCGAGTCGATCGTCGCCAGACGCGCCGGGTCTCCGAGCGCCTCCGCGACCAGCTCCGTGCCGGGGCGGTGTCCGCCCCCCGCGAGCTCCTCGGCCCGCAGGGCACGCCGCAGTCGCCGGAGGGCGAGCGGATCCAGGCCCCCGAACGGACCGAGCAGCAGCCCCTCCGCGGTCTCGGCGTCGAGCGGAGCGCGGCCGGCGCCGACGTCGACGAGCGTGAGCAGCGCCCGAGCCGCCCCGTCGTCGCGCAAGGCGATGCCGCCGGACCCGCCCCGCGTGGGCACGTCGGCCAGGGTGAGGCTCCGCGCGAGGACGGGAACGCGGCCGCCGCTGCGCACCACGACCGCCATCCGGTTCCACGGCACCCCGTCGACGAGGTGCGCCTCGCGCAGCGCCCTGGCGATCGCCGCCGCTTCGCGCGCCGGGGAGAGCGCCGTGATCCGCTCGACCGGCGGATGTGCGGACGCCGTCGCTCGCGGAGCCCCGCTCGGCTGCGCGGAGGCGGGCCGCGCGGCCGCCGCCCGCTGCCGTCCCGCGGCCGCCGTGCCGATCCGGTCCGTGACCGCCGAGACGAGGTGGCGGATGCCGGGGCCGTGCCGGTGCACCCGGTCCAGCACCAGCTCCCGCACCGGCACGCCGAGTCGGGACGCGAGCTGGCCGAGCGCCGTCGGCTCGCCCCCGCGGAAGGCGTTCGCGGCCACGTCCGGGTCGCCGAAGGCCACGACGGGGATGCCGCGCCCCGCGAGCGCCCGCAGCACCGCCGTCGCCGAGGCAGTGGCCTCCTGCAGATCGTCCACGAGCACGAGCCGGAGCGCGTCGACCCGCGGACCCGCCGTCCCGTCGGCGATCGCCCGCGCGGCGTACTGTGCGAGCTCGGCGGGGTCGAACTGGTCGGGCCGGGCGGAGGCGATGACGTCGAGGTAGGTCTCGAGGAAGCGCCCCGCCGCCACCCACTCGGGACGTCCGCTCCGCTCCCCCGCGGCCGCCACATCCGCCGGGGTCAGACCGTGCTCCGTCGCGCGGCCGAGCAGCTCCCGCAGCTCGGTGCGGAAGGCGCGCAGGCCGCGCACCCGCGGTTCGAGCTCCGGAGGCCACGGCACGGCGTCCACCCCGTCCCGCTCGCCGAGGAGCGTCGCGAAGTCGAGGTCCTGCTCCCCGCCGGTGATCAGCCGAGGAGCCGGACGACCCGCGAGCCGGGCGGCCGCGGTGACGAGCTCGAACGCGAGCGAGGGCACGGTGCGCACCCGCGGCCCGTCGGTCGGCACCCCGAGGCGGAGGGCGACGGCGTCGCGCAGCCGGGTGGCGCCGGCCCGCGACGGGGCGAGCACGAGCGCGGCATCCGCCGTCCAGCCCCTCCGCGCGACCCGGTCTGCGAGGAGCTCGATCAGCACCGTCGTCTTCCCCGACCCCGGAGCCCCGAGCACCGCGGCGCTGGCGTCGAGGGGCAGGTCGAGCACGGCGCGCTGCCGCGGATCGAGGGCGACGGGATCGCGGGGCGCCGGGTCGACGCGGAAGCGGATCTCCGTCACGCCCACACGCTAACCCGGCCCTCCGACGCCGCCGACCCGCCCCTGTCGCCCGGCGATTCCGCCGAGGGTGAACCGCGATCGGCCGCGGGCGAGCGCTGTCCTATCCTGGCCGGGTGGACATCCGCATCGGCATCGCCAACTCCGCCAGGGAGATCGCCTTCGAGTCGGCGCAGACCGCCGCCGAGATCGAGAAGACCGTCTCGGACGCTCTCGAGTCGGAGGCGAAGTACGTCCGGCTCCGCGACGAGAAGGGCCGCCTCTACCTGGTGCCGACCGTCTCGTTCGCCTACCTCGAGGTCGGCAGCGAGGAGACCCGGCGCATCGGGTTCGTCGCCTGAGCCGGCCGGAGGATCGCGCATGGTCGAGTTCATCTGGGTGACGGTGCTCGGACTCGGCATCGGAACGGTGCTGCGCTACACGCTGCCCGGTCGCGGCGCGTACGGCATCGTGCTGCTGCCGGCGGTCGGCGGCATCGTCGCCGCGGGCGTGTGGGCCACGGTGACCTGGGCGGGCTGGACACCGGATTCCCCGTGGCCCTGGGTTCTCGCCCTCGGCGCCGCCGCGATCGCCTCGACCGGCGCGGCGGTCTTCGCCTCCCGCCGCCGAGCGAAGGGCGACGCCCGCCTGCTGCATCAGCTCTCCGGCGGGCGCGCGTAGACGGGCGCCCGCGCTACGCGGCGTCTTCCGTCCCAGGTTTCAGTAACGCGCTCCACGGCGATTGAGAGGCTCAACGACGGCCGCGTCGACGAACGTGTGGGCGCGATCGTCAAGCCAGAGGTGCAGTCGGGCCGGCCCTCCCGGCGGGCGCATGAGCAATCTGATCGGCTGGCTCACTCGGAACGGCGTCACCTCGGGCACCGAGATGTCGAGTTCCGCGTGAACGGGCGGATGCGGGGATCCCGCAGGCCCCCACGCCGCGCGGAGCGTGCCGCGAAGCGGATCGGGACCGTGGTGAGAGATCCGCACCCCGAGGTCGAATGGGGCCGTCGGCACCGGGATGTCGGCTCCCGCCGCAACGGGTACCAGGTCGACAACGAGCACCGTGTCCGCGTTGACCGCCTGCGGAGCGAGTCCCCCACGGTCCTTCGTGCGCCGGTCCGCGTCCACGAGCCCCGCCATCTCGTGCTCCACGTCCGTGAGCTCGGTATAGACATACCCCGCGAAGCGGTCGTGCCGGCGCAGTTCCTGCGTCTGCCAGCGCAGATGCCACGCGCGCTCTAGGGGCGTGAAGCCGGCCCCGTATTCGCTGTTGAGAATTGGGATGCCTGTGCGCGACATCTGATCTGACGCGTACAACCCCTTGTCGACGACGAAGTCCGAGCCGAGAGCAACCTCGAAGCGGTCCCGCACTCCCGATGCCAGGTCGCGCAGGTTGTTCGCCCACGCCTGCGGATCGGGGTCGTAATAGTGCCAGTCGACGAGGTCGGTGCGCACGTGCGCCCATCCGGAGTTCTCGACGACGGGCCGCGTGCTATCGAGCGCCTGAAGCGTGTCGTAGGCGTGAACAGCGGCGGCCGCGCGCTCGGGGCTGCCTGGGATGTCCCAGTCGAGGCCCCACTCCTCGTTGTACAGGCCCCAGATCACCAGTGACGGGTGATTCCCGTCCCTCTCGACGATCTCGGGTAGCTGCGCCTCGAACGCGGCAGCGGACTCCGGCGACCACCGGCTCGGCCCGGGCGGCTCCGCCCAGACCAGCACTCCCAGGCGGTCGGCGTGATGCAGCCAGCGCGGTTCCTCGAACTTGATGTGCTTACGGGAGAGGTTGTACCCGAGCTCCCGGGTCAGCTCGAGGTCGCGGAGGAGGGCGCGGTCGTCAGGCGCGGTGATCCCGGTCTCCGGCCAATAGCCCTGATCCAGAACACCGCGAAGGTAGAGGCGCTCGCCGTTCAGGCGCAGTTCCTCACCGCGTGCTTCGATACGGCGCAAGCCCGCGGTCACCACGACGCGATCGTCTCCCGTTGTCACTTCGACGGCGTAAAGGTGCGGATTCGCGGGCGACCAGAGTCGAGGCTGGTCCACCTCCAGCCGCCCCGAGAACGCGCCGTGGGCATCCGCGTGGAGGAGTGCGCTGCTGGTCTCGGCGCGCACCTCGACCATTGCGCCGCCGGGACGGTCGCCAGCAACCCGACCGATCACGTCGAAGCCGGTCAGCGACTCGCCGCGGAGACTGACGGCGGCGACGTAGCTACGTCCTGGGCTTTCCAGCCACACGGACTGCCAGATCCCCGAGCTCGGAGTGAACGCACACCCGTCGTAGTCGTCGCGCGGTATCGAGCGCTGTTTCCCGTGCGGGATGCTGCGTTTATCGGCCGGCGCATGAACCTCGACGACGAGGTCGGCGGGCACTCCGGGGTCGACCCGCTCCGTCACATCGAACGAGAATGGGGTATATCCCCCGCGGTGAGTGCCGATCTCGACACCGTCCAGAAGTACCCGCGCAGCATGGTGAACCGCCCCAAAGTGAAGCAGGACGCGGCGACCCCTCCACTCGTCCGGGACGACGACGGTCCGACGGTACGCGGCGCGCTCCAGCCAGGTGCGCTGCACGGTGGAGGCTGCAGTTTCCCACGCGAAGGGCACGATGATGGTGGTCGGGGCGCCGCCGTCTGGCACGAACTCCCAGGTGCCGTTGAGCGGCAGCCAGTGCTCCGACCGGTCGAAATCAGGGCGGGGGTACTCGGGCTTGGGGAGCGACAAAGGGGTGGTTCCTTCTGGGTGCGGAATGCGGAGGTCGACGGTCGAATCGAGAGGCCGGGAGTCGAGCACGAGATCAGCCCTTCACGCTTCCGGCCAGAATCCCTGCGATGAACTGCTTCTGCAGGGCGATGAAGAGAACAAGAAGGGGAACCAGTGCCAGCGAACTCGCGGCGAGCAGCTCGCCGGTGACGGTGGCGTAGTCCGCGCCGATGCGGTTCCCCGTGATGTTCTGCGCGAGCGTGGAGAGCACCACTTGCAACGTGGCCATGCGGTCGGAATTCGCGATGACCACCGGCCAGACGAAGTCGTTGTAGATATTCATGATGGTGAGCACCCCGAGCCCCGCGACACCCGGGCGGATCACCGGCAGCACTACTCGCCAGAAGATTCCAAACTCGCTGCAGCCGTCGACGCGCGCCGCGTCGAGCAGTTCGTCGGGAACGGCGGAGATGACCTGTCGCATCCAGAAGATGGCGAAGGCGTCCACCGAACCGGGAAGCACAAGCGCCTGATAGGTGTCCACCCAGCCGAGCTCTTTCATCTCCAGCAGCAGCGGGATGATCAGCACGATCGTCGGCAGCATCAAGGTCACGAGCACCGCCCCGAAGATGACGCTCTTGCCACGAAACTCGTACTTCGCGAACGCGAACCCTGCCAGGGGAGCGAAGAACAAGGTCATCCCGCCCTTGAGCACCAGGACGATCGCGGTGGTCAGGAATCCCGAGGCGATCGGCACGTCCCGCAGCACCCGAAGGAAGTTCTCGAGGGTGAACCCGGTCGGATCGAACACCAACGGGTCGCGGATGATGTCGACGGGCGTCTTGAACGCCGACAGCAGCGCCCAGCCGACGGGGGCGAGGAACAAACCGGTAAGCAGCAGAAGGAAGGCGTTCCGCAGAATGCGCGCGCGCCGTCTGCGTGGACCCCGCGGTAGGCGCGCGGCCGGTGAGGTGGCGAGGGTCGTCACGAGCATCAGTCCTTGGGGCGTAGCAGTCGGACGAACCCGAGCGAGAGCGCGAGCACGAGGATCACGAGCAGGAACGAGTTCGCCGCCCCGGTGCCGAGGTCGGCGCGGGTGATGTTGTCGTAGAGGTAGAGCCCGGCGGTGGTGGTGGACCCGTACGGCCCACCCTGAGTCACCACGAACGGTTCGGCGAACATCTGGAACACGGCGAGGGTCTGCAGCACCACGCTGAACAACAGCGTCCGTCGAAGGAGCGGCACGGTGATGCTCCACAGTTGTCGCGAACGACTGGCGCCGTCCAGGTCGGCGGCCTCGTAAAGGGTGTCGTCGATGGCTTGAAGCCCGGACAGCAGGATGATGACGATGAACCCGGTGGTCTTCCACAGGAACAGCAGCGCGAGGGTCGGCTTCGCCCACGCGCTGGTGGTCAGCCACCCGATCGGCGGTATCCCGATGAGGCCCAGGACGCTGTTGATCGCGCCGTAGTTCTGGTCGAAGAGCACGATCCAGATCTGCGCGATCGCCACCAGCGGTGTGACAAAGGGCACGATGAAGGCCACGCGGTAGAAGCCGCGCAGGCGCAGTTTCATGTCGTTGAGAAGCACCGCGACGATCACAGCGAGCACCATCTGTGCCGGCACGATGAGCAGCCACAGCGCCCCGGAGTTGGCCAGGCCTTGCCAGAATCCCGCGTTCGTCAGCAGGTAGCTGTAGTTTCCGAGCCCCACCCACTCAGCAGGGCCGATGCCGCGCCAGTTCGTGAAGCTTAGCCGCAACGTGAAGAGCAGAGGATAGACGCTGAAAGCCACGAAGACCGCGACGAACGGCAGGACGAAGAGGTAGGGCGCGAGCGTCCGTGTCAGGAAGATGCCCTTGCGGGCCCGCGGCAGCGCGCGGGCCCGCAAGGTGGTGCTCATAGTCACAAGAGGATCCTGGCGCCTCTACTGGCGAGCGATCAGGTTGGACTGGATGTCCTTCGATGACTGGTCGATTACCTGTCGCGGGGTGAGTTGACCGTCCAGCATCTTCTGGATGTTGTTGCCGAGGTACGGAACAGCGCCGGCCCACCAGGACGGGATAGGGGCGCCGCCGGGGATCTGTTTGCCCGCGGCGGTCGCGGTGGCCCAGACATCCTGGCCTCCCATCGATTCGATCGGCTGGAACAGCGGTCTCTTCGGATTCGCCGCCGGCTGATAGGCCGGGATCGACGTGTTGAGGCCACCGGGGTAGACCTCGTTTGGGCCGTACACAGCCGAGTACCCCGCCTTGTTGTACATCAGGAACTCGTAGAACAGCCAGGCCAGCTGCGAGTTCTTCCCGTTCTTGGGAAGCACGAATGAGGACCCGCCCATGGCGCCGCTGCGCGCGCCGCCGGCTTGCCACGCCGGCAACGGCATCGCGCGCCATTCGCCCTGGGTGGCCTTCAGCTGCTGCTGGGGAGCGAAGGTGAACCAGATCGCCCACGGGACAAACACTTCGTTACGGGCATCCAGGGCTCCGACATCGCTCGGGCTGAGGTACTCCGCCCTCGTGCCGAGACCCTGCTTCTGTACGGAGTCGAGCCAGGTCAGGATGCGGGTGTACTCGGGTGAATTCAGTTGCAGCTTGCCATTGTTGTCGGCGAGGCTGGTTCCGAGTTGGCTCGCGTACATCTCCAGCTGGAGTTGGCCGAGGAATGGGCTCTGCTCGAGGTGGATGGGCTTGGAGCCGGGCTTGAACTGCTGGTATTTCTTCGCCGCGGCGATCAGCTTGTCGTAGCTCGTGATCGCGCTCGCATTGATGCCGGCATTCTTCAGCGCGGTCTGGTTGTAGAACAGCAGACCCGGGTCGAGGTCGAAGGGCACCCCGTAGATTCCGCCCTTCACGGTGTTGACGTCGATCTTCTGCGGGGCGATGTCGGCCTTGTAGGGCTTGAGCACGTCGCGAAGGTTCCACAGGTACTTGGAGTAGCCGCCTACCTTTGCATCGTCGAGGAAAACCCCGTCAGGCACGCCGGTACCCGTGATCAAGGTGTTCTGCAGTTTGGCGTCGATGTTGACCGCCTGGTGCTTGACCTTAATGTTCGGGTACTTCTTGTTGAATTCTTTGATCGTGGCGTCGAACACTTTGTACAGGTCACCGGGGCGATCCCAGATGGTAATGGTGCCCCTAGGCGACTTATCCGTCGGCACGGCAAGCACGGACTTCGATGCCGTGCCGCCGGCGCCGATGCTCGGGCCGCAACCTGCCAGCACGAGCGCAAGCGCGCTCGCCGTGCCGACGGCGATCAGGCGGCGAGGGCCGGGCCGACCCTGCCGAGACGTGAGATTCATAACACTCCTTCGTGTGAGCGGATGGTGCTGTGGTTCCCGCCAGCGCGAGCAGGACCGCGGACTCAGCCCTAGCGAGGTGGCTTTGCCAACGTGCGCAAACCGTACTCCGCGTTTGCGTACGATGCAAACGATAGAATGGGCACATTCTTCTCGACGGAGGTGTGGATGGCTGCGACGCTCCGAGATGTCGCGTCACTCGCGGGCGTGTCGGTCCGCTCGGTCTCCAACGTCGTCAGCGGGCATCCGCACGTGAGCGGCGACCTCCGAGATCGCGTCGAGCGGGCGATCGCCGATCTCGACTATCGACCAAATCCGATCGCGCGAACGCTGCGGACGGGACGCACCGGACTCCTGATGCTCGTTCTTCCCGAGATTGACGTTCCCTACTTCAGCGGCCTCGCCCGTGACGTGATCGTCGCGGCCTCCGAGCGGGGGTACCGGGTGATGATCGACCAGACCGGTCACGACCACGCGCGAGAGCGCGACCTCCTGCGAGGTGGAGAACGCGGAATGCTGGTCGATGGCATGCTGTTCGCCCCCCTGGCCACGGAGGAGGAGCTCGACGGTGTCCCCACGGCTTCCTCGACTCCCCTCATCCTCCTCGGTGAGCACCGCTTCGACGGTCGCTTCGATCACGTCGCTGTCGACAACGTCCGCGCCGCCTACGACGCCACCACGCACCTGATAGAGGCCGGGCGAACGCGGATCGCCGCAATCGGCGCACAGCCGAAGCTCGGCTACACGACACCCCTGCAACGCGCCGCCGGCTTCACTCGCGCCCTCGAGGCGGCCGACGCGCGACCGCTGAAGGACCGCATCCTCACCGCCGCCCGGTACTCGCGCAACGATGGCTACACCGCGGCGCGCGAGCTGCTAAGCCGCTCGCCGCGTCCGGATGCGGTTTTCTGCTTCACAGACTTGCTCGCGATCGGGGCCATGCGAGCAGCATTCGACGCGGGCCTGTCCGTGCCGGAAGACCTCGCGGTGATCGGGATCGACGACATTGAGGAGGGCCGCTTCTCACGTCCTTCCCTCAGCACAGTGTCGCTGGATACCCCCTTCATCGCGGAGGAGGCCGTCGAACGTATCGTCGCTCGGATCGAGCACCCCGACGCCGAGGCGCGGGAGATCATCGCTCCGCACGCGCTCCTCCCCCGCGAGAGCACCACTGCCTGATCGACGTTCGTCACCGGGCATGCAATGGTTGAAGTCGCCAAGGGTTGCAACGTGCGCAAAGATCTGCGACTCTCACTCCGACCGCGTATCGCAAGGATGCGAGCGGGACGACCTCGGGACGGGGATACGACATGTTGCGAACCATTTCAGCGACTATGACTAGCGCGCCGAGCCCGAGAGTGCGGAAGGTTTACCGACCCCGGTTGCTCGCCGGAGGACTCGCGGTCGCGAGCATATTTCTCGGAGTACTCGGCCTCGGGACAGTCGGCCAGCGCGCGGAAGCCGCGCCGGGGTCGGTTTTATATTCGCCCAACCTTGCTACCGTTCCCAACGGAACGGCAGGCTACCCTCGAGCGACCCGGCTCGACTTCGACGGGTCACCCGATCAGACGATGCTCGCGACCTTCGCCAAAGCCGGGCAGGGCACACCCGGGACACTGCCGATCTATCGCAGCACCGACGGCGGCACCAGTTGGACGCAGATCTCGACCATCTCATCCAATACTCCCGGGTGGGACATCGAGGCGCCGACCCTCTACGAAGTACCTCGCAGCATTCCGGGCTTGAACCAAGGAGACGTCCTCGCCGCGGGCACCGCGTGGCAGGTCGGAAACTACACCGCACAGAAAATCGAGGTGTTCCGCAGCACTGACCGTGGCCAGACTTGGAACTACCTGTCCAACTGCACCTCCACCTCCGGGCTTCCCAACAGCGTGGGGCATGGCATCTGGGAGCCGGCATTCCTCGTGCTCCCGGACAACACCCTCGCCTGCTTCATCTCGGACGAACGCCCCGCGAACACCCCCACGAACAACCAGGTGATCGGCCACTACATCTCCACCAACGGCGGCGCGAGCTGGACCTCAACCCTGACCCAGGACGTCGCGTTCCCCGACGACAGCCTGGCCCGACCCGGGATGCAGACCTTCGCTGCGCTCCCGGACGGGCGGATCGCGATGTCCTACGAGATGTGTCGCGACGGGACGAACGCCGATAACGCCTGCGAGGTCTACATCAAGTTCAGCTCAAACGGAGTGGACTGGGGCCCACTCGGCACGACGGGGACGCTGGTATCCACCACCGACGGCCGGCAGCTGCTCCACACGCCATACATCTCGTGGATGCCAGGCGGCGGCCCCAGTGGCACACTCTTGCTCTCCGGGCAGCGGGTCGTGGCCGGCCCTACCGGGAACAAGACGGTCCTCGCAGAATCCGGCACCGTGCTATTCGTGAATACCAACCTCGGCAGCGGGCCGTGGACCGAAGCAGCGACCCCGGTTACCGTCCAACCAACCGGCGGCTACAGCCCCGGGGTCCCCTCCTGCCCCGGCTACTCCACTCCGGCGATCCCGCGCGAAGACGGCACCACGTACGTCTACTTCGCCGCCACCTGGCTCGGACGCGGGAACCAGTGCGAGCTCCGCTTCGGGAGCGGAGCACTCCCGGGGCCGACCGGAACGATCGGAGCTCCCGGCGGCAAGTGCCTCGACGTCGAAGGCAACGTCGCCGAGAACAGCAAGCCCGCGCAACTGTACACATGCGGCGTCGCGACGGGGCAGCGCTGGTCGGTCAGCGCCGACGGCACGCTCCGCGCCTTCGGGAAGTGCCTCGACATCGATGCGAATGCTACCGCCAACTTCTCACCGGTGCAGATCTGGGAGTGCAACGGCTCCGGCGGCCAGCAGTGGCGAGCGCAGGCGAACGGCGCGCTTGTGAATCCGCAGTCCGGGCGATGCCTCGACGTACCACAGGGCGACACTTCCGACGGCCGGAACCTGCAAATCTTTGACTGCAACGGCCTGTCCAGTCAAGTGTTCACCTTGCCAGGCTCTCCCACCGGCCCGATCGCCGGACCGGGAACTAACGGCTTCTGCGTGGACGTGGACACCAACACCTCCGTCAACGGGCGCCCTATTCAGATATGGACCTGCAACGGCGTCGGCGGACAGCAGTGGAGTGCGCAACCGGATGGCACGCTCCGCGCCCTCGGCAAGTGCATGGACGTAGACGGAGCTGGAACCCGCACCGCCAACGGCACCCCGATCTCTCTCTGGGACTGCAACGGCAGCGGCGGGCAACGCTGGGTACAGCAAACGGACGGCTCTCTTCGCAACCCGGAGTCAGGACGCTGCCTCGACCTCCCCGCCGGCGACATCTCTCTGGGCAAAGACCTCGCGCTGTACGATTGCAATGGCCTATGGCCGCAGCAGTGGCGCAGCCCGGTGTGATCCGGCGGGCGCGCGTAGACGGGCGCCCGCGCTACGCGGTCAGGCCCAGCGCCGCCATCCGCCGGGTGTGCGCGGCGATGAGCTCGGTGAAGACCGGCTCGATCCGCTCCTGACCGGCGACGATGCCGACGCCGAGCGCCCCGCGGGCGACGAGCATCGTGTCGCCCACCAGCCGTCTGCCCCACATCGCCAAGCGCGCCGCCAGCCGCGGGTTGCCGTCGATCGCCGCCAGCAGCAGCTCGGTGAGCACCCGTTGGGACTCCCGGATGTCGAGCAGCATCTCCATGCGCGTGCGCAGCTCCGGCGGCAGTCCCGCCGCCAGCCCGCGGAAGAAGTCGGTGAGGAAGCCGGCGGTGAGGTAGCAGGTGACGATCGCCTCGAACCAGTCCTGCCCCTCGACCCGACGGCGGTACTCGTCGAGATCGCGGCGGTGCGGCTCCATGGCGCCGACCGGGTCCCGTCCGCGGCGACGGAGCTCGGCCACCATCCCCTCGTGGGCCAGAAGGTGCGGTTGCGCGACGGCGCTGAGAGCGGACTTCGCCGCGGTGGTGGGCGCCAACGCGATCGCCCGCCCGGCGTCTTCGAACAGCGTCAGCTCCAGGTAGGCGGCCAGGCCCAGGTACTCGGTCGCCGGCGGGGTCAGCTCCGCGAGCGCCAGGCGGGCCGCGATCGGCTCGTTCACCCGCGCGGGCGACGCGGGGAGGTCCCGGCGCCGCCGGAACCATCCGGCCATCGCCCCATCGTAGGAGGCGGCATCCGCGCCGCGGCCGCGCCTCGCCCGGCGAACGCGGCGGGCGACCTCGGGCCCCGGTAGAATCGGGACTTCCGCACATTCAGACAGGCGATCCGTGACCTTCAGCGAACTCAATATCGAACAGGACATCGTCGACGCTCTCGCGAGCAAGGGCATCATCGAGCCCTTCCCGATCCAGGCGCAGACCATCCCGCTCGGGCTCTCCAGCCAGGACATCATCGGCCAGGCCAAGACCGGCACCGGCAAGACCTTCGGCTTCGGCCTGCCGCTCATCCAGGCCCTCGGCACCGACCCGGCGCCGGGGGTGCAGGCGCTCGTCGTCGTGCCCACCCGCGAGCTGTGCGTGCAGGTAGCCGAGGACCTCGAGCTGGCCACCTCCCATCGCCCGACGAAGGTGGTCGCGATCTACGGCGGCAAGGCCTACGAGGGCCAGATCGCCGAGCTCAAGGCCGGCGCGCAGATCGTCGTCGGCACGCCCGGCCGTCTGCTCGATCTGGCCGGGCAGCGGCTGCTCAGCCTCGCCAACGTCCGGGTGATGGTGCTCGACGAGGCCGACAAGATGCTCGACCTGGGCTTCCTGCCCGACGTCGAGAAGCTCTTCGCCCAGACGCAGGCGGCCACCCGGCACACCATGCTGTTCTCGGCGACGATGCCCGGCCCGGTCGTCGCGCTCGCGCGGCGCTTCATGAACCGGCCGATCCACATCCGCGCCACCGACCCCGACGAGGGACTGTCGCAGGCGAACATCCGCCACATCGTCTACCGCGCGCACTCGCTCGACAAGGACGAGGTGATCGCGCGCATCCTGCAGGCCGAGGGGCGCGGGAAGACGATCATCTTCACCCGCACCAAGCGCGCGGCGGCGAAGATCGTGGAGGAGCTGAACGACCGGGGCTTCAACGCGGCCACGGTGCACGGCGACATGAGCCAGGAGGCGCGCGAGCGCTCCATGGCGAGTTTCAAGGCCGGGAAGAAGGATGTGCTGATCGCCACGGATGTGGCGGCACGCGGCATCGACGTCAACGACGTCACGCACGTCATCAATCACACCGTGCCCGACGATCCCGACACCTACCTGCACCGCGCGGGCCGCACGGGCCGGGCGGGGAAGACCGGCATCGCGGTGACGTTCGTCGATTGGGACGACCTCCACAAGTGGGCGCTCATCGATCGGGGCCTGGACATGAAGATGCCCGAGCCGCAGGAGACCTACTCCTCGTCGCCGCACCTGTTCGAGGAGCTGGGCATCCCCGCGGGTTCGAAGGGGCGTCTGAAGCCGTCTCCGGCGGCCCCGCACGCGGAGCGTCCGCCGCGCTCCGACCACGGACCGTCCGCAGACGCTCGTGCGCGCGGCGGACGCCGCCGCACCGGCGGCTCGAGGCCGAGCAGCGAGCACCGAGATCGCCCCGCCGAGCGCGCCGAGCACGGTGCCGAAGTGTCCGAGGCGGCACGCGCCGAGGGCGGCGGCACCCACGACGGCACCTCGCCCGCACGGCGGCGCCGCACGCGGCGGCGTCGGGGCGGATCGGGCGGGGGCGCCCCGTCGGCGCCGCCGGCGGCGTGAACCCGGCGGCGGGAACCCCGCGGCGTGAGCCCCGCGGCGTGACCCCCGCGGCGTGACTCGGCACCCGCCGCGTAGCACGCCGCGATCGACGGAGCGCCAGGGTTTCGGCGGCTACCCGGGGAACGGCAGCGCGCCCGTGCCGAGCTCTACGATCCGTGCGAACTGCTCGGGATCCGTGGTGTTCTCGCCGAGCCGATTCGGCTTGCCCGCTCCGTGGTAGTCACTGGAGCCCGTGCGGATCAGGTCGAAGCGCTCGGCGATGTCGCGCCAGCGCTCGCGAGCCCTCGGCGGGTTGTCACGGTGATCGACCTCGACCCCGGCCAGCCCGGCATCGACCAGGGCGCGGATGCGGGCGTCGGTCATGAGCCCCTCGGGCCCGCGCGAGCCGGGGTGGGCGACGACCGGCACTCCCCCCGCCTCCCGCAGCAGCCGCACCCCGACGAGCGGATCCGGCGCCCGGTGCGGCTGGTAGTAGCCGCCGCGCCAGTGCAGGATGCTGCCGAACGCCGCCGACCGGTCGGGCACGTAGCCCTTCGCGACCAGGGCATCCGCGATGTGCGGACGCCCCACGGTCGCCCCCGGTGAGGTCTGGGCGAGCACGTCGTCCCAGGTGAGGTCGTAGTCGCGGCCGATCCGGCCCACCATCGCCTCGGCGCGGTGCAGGCGCTCGCTGCGCAGCTCGTCCATCAGCGCGCGCAGTGGCGGATCGTCCGGATCGACCAGGTAGCCCAGGATGTGCACGCTCGCGCCGTCGAGCTGCGTGGACAGCTCCACCCCGGGAAGCACTTCGAGGCCGGTGCCGCGGGCGGCCTCGAAGGCCTCCGCCCACCCGGCCGTGGTGTCGTGGTCGGTGAGCGCCACCGCCGCGAGGCCCGCGTCGGCGGCCTCGCGCACGAGGGCCGCGGGGGGCTCGGTGCCATCGGATGCGCTCGAGTGGGTGTGCAGGTCGATGCGACCGAGCGCGGGCATCCTCCCATGCTATTTCGATACTGTCGCCCGGCCATGAGCCACCGATCCTCCCGTCGCCGCCGGGTCGCGGGGGCGTTCGCGCTGATTCTGCTGGCGGCCGGACTCGGTCTGCTGTTCTGGCCGCAGCTGCTGGGGCTGCAGCGGCAGGCGATCATCGCGCAGGTGCTCGCCCTGCGCGGCGTCGCGCTCGCCGCGGGGGCCGCCGCGGCGGTGCTGCTCCTGCTGCTCGTGCTGCTCAGCCGCCGGGCCCGTCGGGCCGCGGTGCCGGTGCTCGTCGTGGTGCTCCTGTTCACCGGAGCGGAGACGGCCGTGCTGGCGGGCCGGGGGCTCGGCGATCCGTCTCCCACCGCGACGCGCACGGACGGCTCGACGGGGTTGACCGTGCTCAGCTGGAACACCGGCGGCGACCAGCCGGGTGCGGAGCGGATCGCCGCCCTGGCCCTGGCGCAGGGCGCCGACGTCGTGGCGCTGCCCGAGACGAGCGAGGCCACCGCGGCCCGGGTGGCGGTGCTCATGCGGGCGGGCGGGCGGCCGATGTGGGTCCACAACCGCTACTTCGACGCCGTGCTGAAGGCCCGCACCACCTCTCTCCTCCTCAGCGTCGACCTCGGCCGCTACGCCCTCGACCTCGGCGCCGGCTCGACCCGGCGCATCCCGAGCGGAGTGTTCCGGCCGGTGGACGGGAGCGGTCCGGTGTTCGTCGCCGCGCATCCGGTGGCCCCGGTGCCCGGCGAGATGTCCGCCTGGCGGGACGGGGTGCGCTGGGTCGCCGATCAGTGCACGGGCTCGAACGTCATCGTCGCCGGCGATCTCAACTCGACCCTCGACCACTGGGACGGGCTGGGACGCGGAGGCGGTCAGCTCGGAACGTGCCGGGACGGCGCCGGGGCGCGCGGCGCGGCAGCCGAGGGCACCTGGCCCGCGGATCTGCCAGCCCAGGTCGGGGCACCGATCGACCACGTGCTCGCCACGCCGGACTGGGTCTTCACCGGGTTCCGGGTGATCGGCACCGCAGACGGCGCCGGCAGCGACCACCGCCCCATCGTCGCCACTCTGCGCCGCTCGGGCTGAGCCGCCCTGGCTGCGGCGGCGGTCGATGGACAATGGACGTCATGGATGCCGCCGACTCCCCCGCCGCCCTCCCGACCACCGTCCCGGCGCCGCGGGCGACCGCCAATCGCTCGACCACGCCGACCTCGAGCACGTTCGTCGAGTGGATCTCCTCCGGCTGGGCCGACCCGCCGCAGCCGCTGCCGGAGCCGCGCGCGTCCGCGGCATCGGCCGCCGCGCACCGGGCCGCGATCTCCGCGCTGCACCCCGGCGAGCGCCTCCTGATCCCGGCAGGCAGGAACTCGGTGCGCAGCAACGACACCGACTACCCCTACCGCGCCCACTCCGCCTTCTCGCACCTCACCGGGTGGGGCGCCGACACCGTCGCCGGCAGCGTGCTGGTGCTGGAGCCGACGGATGCCGGTCACGACGCCGTGCTCTACCTCCGCGCCCCGGCGGGTCGTCACACGGACGAGTTCTACGCGAACCCCGAGATCGGCGAGTTCTGGACGGGCCCGCGCCCGTCCCCGGCGGTCGTCGCCGCCGATCTCGGGCTGCCGACGCGCGACCTCGCCGACCTCGCCGCGGTGATCGAGAAGACGGATGCCGCCACCCGCCTCCTGCGCGACGCCGATCCCGAGCTCACCGACCACGTCGACGGGCTGCGGCTGATGGGGCTCGACGACCCGGCCGAGGTCGACACCGACGGCGACGCGACCCTCGCCCGGGATCTCAGCGAGCTGCGCTTCCGCAAGGACGCGTGGGAGGCCGAGCAGGTGCGGCTGGCGGTCGAGGCGACACGGCGGGGCTTCGACGACGTCATCGCCCAGCTGCCGCGGATCCTCGCGCACCGCCGCGGCGAGCGTCTCGTCGAGGGTGCCTTCAACGGCCGCGCCCGAGTGGAGGGCAACGCCGTGGGCTACGACACGATCGCGGCGAGCGGGCCGCACGCGTGCATCCTGCACTGGACGCGCAACGACGGACCGGTGCTGCCGGGCGATCTGGTGCTCATCGACGCCGGCGTCGAGCTCGAATCCCTGTACACCGCCGACATCACGCGCACCCTTCCTGTCGACGGGCGCTTCACCGAGGTGCAGCGCCGGGTCTACGAGGCGGTGCTCGAAGCGGCGGACGCGGCCTTCGAGGTGGTGCGGCCCGGCATCCGCTTCTCGGACGTGCACGCCGCCGCGATGAGGGTGATCGCCCGCAGGACGGCGGAGTGGGGGATGCTGCCGGTGAGCGCCGAGGAGTCCCTCCATCCGGATGCCGGCTACCACCGCCGCTACATGATCCACGGCACCTCCCACCACCTCGGCCTGGACGTGCACGACTGCGCGCAGGCGCGACGCGAGTTCTACCGGGACGGCATCGTCGAGGAGGGCATGGTCTTCACGATCGAGCCCGGCCTCTACTTCCAGCCGGACGACCTCACCGTGCCCGAGGAGTATCGCGGCATCGGCATCCGCATCGAGGACGACATCCTCGTCACGGCCGACGGAGCCGAGAACCTCTCCGCCGGCATCCCGCGCACCGCGGACGCGGTGGAGGCGTGGGTGCTCGGCGGGCGGTCCTGATCCGGCTAAGGGAGGGGGTCGGCTCCGCCGTTCGCGAGCACCTGCTGCGCGCGGGCGGCGAGATCCGGGCGCACGATCACCTGGTAGTTCGAGGCGACCACCTGGGTCATCGACGAGAAGTCCCGCTGACGCTTGGTGATCGCGTAGCTGATCACCCCGAACAGCAGTCCAGCGGCGGCCCCGATGAGGGCGGCGGCGAGGATCGGGAGCAGTCCGATCGCGGCCGATGTCGGGAAGAGCGAGAACAGCACACCGACGAACAGACCGAACCAGAGGCCGCTGAGCGCACCGGCCCCGGCGGCCCGACCGTAGCTGAGGCGGCCGGTGACCTGCTCGATCCGCTTCAGGTCGTTGCCGACGATGGAGAGCCCGTCGATCGGGAACTGCTCGTTCTGAGAGAGGCGCTCGATCACCTGCTGCGCCTCGGGGTAGGTGTCGTAGGTGCCGAGGACCTCGCCCTTCGGCACGGTGGGGGCCTGCGCTCCGCGAGGGCCGAACATCCCAGGATTCGTCATGCGCCGATCATGGCAGGCATCGCTCGGTCCCGGCAGGGAACGGGGTCGTGAACCGCCCCGAATCCCCACGACGCGCCCGAGTAGGGTTTCGGTGTGAGCGCCACGGGAGTCCTCGTCGCCCGCGTCGGGGAACGCGCCGGGGTCCGCCCCATCGCTGGGGTCGCCTCGATCGGCGCCGCACAGACCGTCACCACCGACCTCATCAACCTGCGCCGCGCAGCGCAGCGCGGCGAAGAGGTGCGCATCGTCGGTGTAGCTGATCGGGAACGGCCTGGCGCCGGATCCCTGGGATCCGACCCTGGGGCCGCCGATGTGACCCCGCTGACGGCCGCCGGTGACCTCCACTCCTGAGGCGGTCGCCCGGGCGGCCTCGGTGCGCACGGCGGTCGGGGCGGTGCTCGATCCGGAGATCCGCCGCCCGCTGTCCGAGCTCGACATGATCGGCGAGGTCGCGGTCGAGGGCGCGTCGGCGCAGGTCGCGCTGCGGCTCACGATCCTCGGATGCCCCGCCGCGGACGCGATCGCGCGGGAGGTGCGCTCGGCCGCGCTGGCCGTGCCCGGCGTCGAGGCGATCGACCTCGACGTGTCGGTGATGACCCCGGCCGAGCGCGAGACGCTCGTGACACGTCTGCGCGGCACCCGCCCGCGGCAGTTCGGGCCCGACTCGCTCACGCGGGTGATCGCGGTCACGAGCGGGAAGGGCGGGGTGGGCAAGTCGAGCGTCACCGCGAACCTCGCGGTCGACCTCGCGGCGCGCGGGCTGGCGGTCGGCGTGCTCGACGCGGATGTGTTCGGGTTCTCCATTCCCGGGATGCTCGGGATCCCGGAGGCGCGGCCCACCAAGGTCGGCGACATGATCCTGCCGCCGGTGCTCGACAGCGCAGGCGGCGGGAGCATCCGCGTCATCTCCATCGGGATGTTCCTCGACCCTGGCGGCTCCCGCGCGGTGTCCTGGCGGGGGCCGCTGCTGCACCGCACGATGCAGCAGTTCCTCTCGGACGTGTGGTGGGGCGATCTGGACACGTTGCTGCTGGACCTGCCGCCGGGCACCGGGGATGTCGCGATCTCGCTCGGACAGCTGCTGCCCGGGGCTGAGGTGCTCGTGGTGACCACGCCGCAGCCGGCCGCGGCGGATGTGGCCGAGCGGAGCGGTCTCGTCGCCCGGCAGACCGGTCAGCGCGTGATCGGCGTGGTGGAGAACATGGTGGGGGGGCTCTTCGGCTCCGGTGGCGGCGATGAGGTGGCCGGGCGGCTGGGGGCGCCCGTGCTGGCGCGCATCCCGCTCAGCGTTCCGCTCCGCGCGGGCGGCGACGCCGGCGATCCGGTGGTGCGCGCGCACCCGGACGATGCGGCATCCGCGGCGATCGCGGCGCTCACCGCGGCGGTGCTCGCCACGGGGCGCCCCCTCGCCGGCCGCGCGCTCCCCTTCACCGTCGCCTGACCTCCCCTACCCCCATCCGGGACAACAGCTGTCGTCGCCCCCGACAGCGGGGATCTCCCCGGCGGCGAGCGACAACAGCTGTTGTCGGAGGTTGGGCTACTTGAGGGTGCCGGCCGAGACCGATCCCTGCAGCTGTCGCTGGAAGACGACGTAGACGACCAGCACCGGAACCACGGTGATCACCACCGCCGCGAACAGCGCGCCGAAGTCGACCGCGTAGCCCGCCTGGGACGCGAAGCGGGCCATCACCTGCGAGAGCAGCCGGTTGTTCGGGTCGGCGTTGTTCAGTGCCACCGGCAGAACGAACTGATTCCACAAGCCGAGGAAGTTGAAGATCGCCACGGATGCCATGCCCGGCCGGGCCATCGGCAGCATCACCTGGAAGAACGTGCGCCACTCGCTCGCGCCGTCGACCCGGGCCGCCTCCGCGATCTCCTCCGGAAGGGTCTGGAAGAAGGAGTAGAGGAAGAACACGGTGAACGGAAGCGCGAACGCGACATAGGTGATCGTGAGTCCGGGCAGCTGACCGAGCAGCCCGATGTTCCTGAGCACGAAGAACAGCGGCACGATCGCCAGGAAGATCGGGAAGGTGAGTCCGGCGAGCATCAGGTAGTAGATGAAGCGCCGGCCGATGAACTGGAAGCGCGCCAGGATGTACGCGCACATCGCGCCGAGGATCATGACGATCACCAGGGCGGAGCCCACGACGAGCACGGTGTTGAGGAACGCGGCACCGATGCCCGAGTCGTCCCAGGCGGTGACATAGTTCGAGAACTGCCACTCCGCGGGCAGCGACAGCGGCGAGGCGAAGATCTCCCGCGTCGTCTTGAACGACGAGAGGACCGTCCACAGGAAGGGCACGACGACGATGAGCGACCAGATCGCCATCACGACGTGAGACATGACGGCGGGGGCCGCATCCCCCTTCGCGACGCGCCGGCGGCCGTCGGCGACGGCGCTCATCGCTCCGACCCGAGGGCCCGGCGGATGAGCCGGAACAGGAGGAAGACGAGCCCGGCGTAGCCGAGGGTGACGACCGCCATGGTGACGCCCATCGCGCTGGCGTAGCCCGCCTGGCCCTGCAGGAAGGCGTAGCGGAGGATCAGCTGCGGGATGACCAGGGTCGTGTTCTCCGGCCCGCCGTTCGGGGTGAGCGCCTGGGTGTACACGAACAGGTCGAGCGCGGTGATCCCGAGGTAGATGTAGGCGGTCTGCACGTTCTCGACGATGAGCGGCAGCGTGACCCGGGTCGCCATGCGGAACCGACCGCACCCGTCGATCCGGGCGGCCTCGTACGTCTCGGCAGGGACGCCCTTGATGCCGGCGATGAACAGCACCATGTAGAACCCGACGAAGCCCCACACCACGACGAACATCAGGCACCAGCGCGTCACCGCGGGTTCGCCCAGCCAGGCGAACGCCTGGTATGGCAGGCCGAGACCGATGAGAGCCTGGTTGAGGAGGCCGCTGGACGGGTCGAAGATCTGCGCCCAGATCAGGCCGATGACGATCGCCGGGATGACGTAGGGGAAGAACGAGACCACCCGGTAGAAGCTCGACCCGGCGATGCCGCGCATCGGACCGCGACTCGGACCGCCGATGGTGATGAGGGAGGCGAAGGCCAGCGCGATCACGATCGTGACGATCGGGATGACCAGAGCGAAGATCAGGTTGTTGCGCAACGCGATGGTGAAGTTCTGGTCCTGGAACTCCTTGACGAAGTTGCCGACGCCGATGAGGTTGTAGTTCGCCTCGAGGCCGGTCCAGTCCGTCAGCGAGTAGAACGCCGCCTGGAGGAAGGGCCAGATGACGAAGACGAGGAACAGGGCGAGCGGCAGCCCCAGGAAGACGACGAACAGGCTGATCCGGTCGACGGTCCAGCGCCGCACGCCGCGACCCCGGCCGCGGCTAGGGGCCCCGGCCCGGCCGAGAGCGGCAGGCGCGCTCCCGACCGGCCCGGCGACGCTCACTTGTAGGTGACCTTCTTGATCGAGTCGTCGTTCGCGATCTTGTCGGTGATCTGCTGCAGCCCGTCGGTGAGCTGCGCGACGGACGATCCGCCCGAGAGGAACGTGTTCCACAGCACCAGCTGATCCTGGTTCATGCCGTAGGTGTCGACGAAGTTGAACGTGAAGGTGTCCTTCCCCGCATCGGAGAGCATCTTCGCCTGCGACACCAGCGCCGTCGAGCCGAAGCCGTCGGCCGGCACGGTGTCCTTCACGATGGTGGGTGCCAGCTTCGTCTTGGCGAAGTTGGTCGCCGCCTCCTTCGAGAGCATGATGCGCAGCAGCTCTTTGCCGCCCGCGGAGCTCTTCGCGCTGCTGGGCACGCAGAAGGGCTCGCCCGCCGCCGAGCGGATCGCGGTCTTCGGGTACTTCCCGTTGTCCGACAGCGACAGCTCCGGGATGCCGGTCATCTGGAAGCCGTCGGCGGTCTGCTTCTTCATCTCGTTCTCGATCCACGAGCCCGAGGGGTAGAGCAGCGCCTGCTGGTCCAGGCTCCACTGCGCCTGCGCCGCGGTGAACTGGGTACCCGCGCCACCCGGCTTGACGTAGCCGGAGTCGATCGCCTTCTTCATCGCCGTGAACACCTTTTGCAGCGGCTCCTGCGACCAGCATCCGCTCTTCAGGTTGTCGAGCGCGAGGCGCAGCTCCTGGCCGCCCTCCTTGATCGCCGAGTCGACCGCGAGCGTCTGGTAGTACGTCGCGGCCTCCTTGCCCCACACGAAGAGGTACTTGCCGGCGGACTTCGCCTGGGCGCCGAGTTCGAGCGCCTCGTCCCATGTGGTCGGCGGCGTCCAGCCGTTCTTCTCGAACAGACTCGCGGAGTACCAGACGCCGTAGACCGTGAGCACGTAGTTGAGCGCCACGAACTTGCCGTCGTAGGTGCCCGGCTCGGTCACCCCGGCGTACAGGGTGTCGGCGATCTTGGTGCCCTCGAGATTGTCGGCGTTGATGACCTCCGTGAGGTCCTCCAGCTGCTTGCGGATCGAGTTGAACCCGATGGCCTGCGCGCCGGAGTTGTCGATGAGATCGGGCGGGTTGCCGCCGACGAAGCGCGGCTGCAGTTCGCTGGCGATCTGGGTGGACGGGCTGACCTTGACCTTCGACCCCGAGTGCTGCTTGGCGAAGATCGACCCGGCGAAGGAGACATAGTCGACGCCGTAGCCGCCGTTGAAGATGACCGCGTCGACGGTGGTCGAGTCCGCGACGCCGAACGGGTTGTTCTTGGTCTTCGTGCCGGTGGCGCCGCCGCCGGTGCCACCGGAGGCGCAGGAGGCGAGGGTGACGCCGAGGGGGATGCCGACGGCGAGCGTGCCGGCGGCACGGAGGAAATTGCGGCGGTCCAGACTGCTGTTCTCAGGTGCCATGGGAGGTGCGCCCTTTCTGGGTGGGGTGGGTGGTGTTTCCGGCTCGGCCGAGGAGCGGCGCGTAACGCTCCTCGAGCACGGAGTTGTGGGCATCCCCCTCGGGGATGTTGGCGGAGAGGTAGATCGGGGGGGTCTCGCCGCGGGCGGCGATCCGCTCGGCGACCCCCATGGTGAGCAGCTGGGCGATGAAGGCCGCGGTGATCGAGGAGACCGCGCCGATCCCGACTCCGCCGACGTTCGCATCCAGCGTCGTGTCGCCGTAGGGCGCCAGGTTGTCGATGACGAGGTCGGCGATCTCGGAGAGGCGCAGGCCGCTCGGATGCTTGGGCTCTACTGCGCGGGTGTGCTCGAGGCTCGTCACCGCGATGACCGGATGCCCGAGTTCCCTGGCCCTGAGAGCGAACCCGACGATCGAGCCGTTGACCCCGGAGTTGGAGGCGATGAGCACCACGTCCGCGGGATTCATCGGAGTGATCTCGAACAGCTCGTCGACGACGCTCGGATCGCGCTCGAGGGTCGATCCGGCGAGCTCCTCCACCGACCGGCTGCCGTGCAGCACGACGTCGCGCAACGCGATGCCGCCCGCGGGGATCAACCCGCCCGCGCGGCCGGCGAGCTCCATCACGAACGCCTGCGAGTGGCCCGTGCCGAATGCGCGCAACACCCCACCCGCGTCGAGGGCGCCGACCAGCAGGTCGATGGCCGGGTCGAGCGCCCCGGCGTCGGCCTCCGCGGCCAGGCGATCCAGGCGGCTGCGGCACTGGTCCAGGAACGGGAATGCGAGGGCGATCACGCGGAGACCTCTCGAGAGCGGGCGGAGGGCGAGGTGCGCCGATGCGCGGAGACCGCCATCCGCGTGGCGACGAGGCGTGCGGCGGTCGTGCTGAAGTCCTGCTGGGCCACCAGCAGGTAGAGCAGATCGAGCACGAGCAGCTGCGAGGGACGCGTGGAGAGGTCGCCGGGCTGCAAGTACGGATTCGGGCTGGCGGTCAGGATCGTCACGTCGGCGGCCCGGGCGAGCGGCGAGTCCTGGGCCGAGGTGATGGCGACGGCGAGCGCCCCGCTCGCGGCGGCGCGGCGCAGCATGTCGACGACCTCCACCGTGCGCCCGCTGACGGAGAGGGCGATGGCGACGCAGCGCTCATCCTGCAGCACGGCACTGGCCAGGCCGTCGTGCGCCTCGCTCCACACGTGGCACTGCACCCCGATCCGGTACAGCCGGTTCTGCATCTCCGCCGCCATCGCCGCACTGCCGCCGACGCCGTAGATGTCCAGGTGCCGGCACTCCCAGACCCGCGCCGCGAGCCGCTCGACCGCCTCGAGGTCGATGCGCGAGGCGGTGTCCTCCACCGACTGCGCGTGGGTGGAGAGCAGCGTGCGCAGCACGTGCTCCGGCGAGTCCTCGGCGGCGAACTGCCGGTCGAGGTCGGCCTTCCAGCCGTCCTCGGCGCCGCGCCCGCCGAGTTCCCCCGCGAGTGCCACCCGGAACTGCAGGTAGCCGCCGTACCCCAGCATCCGGCAGAAGCGCGTCACCGTCGCGGCCGAGGTGCCGGCGCGGTCGGCCAGTTCGGTGATCGACAGCTCGATCGGGGCGACCGGGTTGCCCTGCACCAGCTCCGCGATCTTCACCATCGCCTGCGACATCCGCGGAAGACTGGTGCGGATGCGGTCCGCCGCGCCGAACACCGCCCGGGGGGCGTCGGACGTCGTGACCATGCAAAAATCCCTTGCACATCGATGTGGGCGGTTGTGAAAGTCATTTTCATACCCTCGACGATCGGAAGTCCAGAGCCTGTGGCCGAAATGAAACACAGCGTTTACCTGACGGGGGTCGACGCGGGTGGATCGAGCACCCGCGCGGTGGTCGTCGATGCAACCGGTCACTGCATCGGCTATGCGCGCGCGGGCAGCGGGAACCCCACCTCCGCCGGAGCCGCCCTCGCCGCCGCGAACGTGGTCGACGCCGTCGAAGCGGCGGTTGCGTCAGCCGGCAGCCCGCGGATCGAGCGGACCGCGGTCGCGATGGCCGGCGCCTCACAAGAGGCGCCCGACTGGCTGGACGACGCGTTCGGCGCCGCCGGTTTGCGCGGGCAGGTGTCCGTCGAGGCGGACCTCGCCGCCGTCTACCTCTCCGGCAGCCGCGCTCGGCTGGGCTACGCCGCGATCGCCGGCACCGGCACGATCGCGGCCCGGCTGCGAGACCATGCGATCGAGGAGGTCGCCGACGGTCTCGGCTGGCTGATCGGCGACGATGGATCGGGGTTCTGGATCGGGCATCGCGTGGTGCGAGCGGTGGCCGCCGAGCTGGACGGCCGCGCCGAGCCCACCGCGCTGACGCCGGCGGTGCTCCGGGGGCTCGGCGTCGAGCGCGCGGCAGGGCCGCCCGACGTCCACGGTCGGCCCTCGGCGCTCGCCGCGCTCGTTGGAGCCGCCTACGCGGAACGACCGGTCCGGCTCGCACGATTCGCCCCGGCCGCCTTCGCGGCCGCGGCCGCCGGCGATCCGGCGGCGGAGCGGATCGTGCGCGCCGCGGCCGAGCACGTGGCGGCGAGCCTGGCCTCCGTCGTCGGCGCCCAGCGGGATGGGCCGGTCGTGCTGGGCGGCAGCGTCTTGGCCCGGCAGCCCGCCATGCGCTCCGCCGTGCGCTCCGCGCTCGCCTCTGCGGGGGTCACCGGGCCGGTCGTCGCGGTGCCGGACGGAGTGGTCGGCAGCGCAGTGCTCGCCCTCGAGCGGCACGGCATCCCGGTCGACGAGCGCATCGCCGCGCGCATCACAGCGTCCCTCGCAGGCCTCCGGTCCGAGCGCGAGCCCTAGGTCGACTCGGCGTCGTAGGGCGCGGGAGTCGCGGTGCCCTGGGCCTGCCCGCTCCGCACACCCGCGCTCTGGGCCTTCATCCGCTTCTCGTAGGCGGACTCCACGTAACGAGACCGCGTGAGCTCCTCAGCGGACTCCGCCCGCGCCGCGCCCGCGGCGGGGTAGTCGTCGGGGACGTCCTCCATCATCGAGACCGGGCGATCGTCGTCCCCCGAGTCCGACAGCGCCTCGCGGATGATGCGGCGCGGGTCGTAGTGGCGAGGGTCGAGCTTCGACCATTCCACCTCGTCGAACTCCGGACCCATCTCCTCGCGCATCCGGTCCTTCGCGCCGTTGGCCATATCCCGCACGCTGCGCGCGAGACGACCGAGCTGAGCGGCATAGCGGGGTAGACGCTCGGGACCGATGAGGAACAGGGCGATCACGAGGATGACCAGCACCTTGTCGAAGCTCAATCCCGGGTCCACGCGGCCAGGATACGCGTCCGGTTCGAGCCTCGCGCCTAGGGTGGGCGGGTGCATGACCTGAGTTGGAAGTTCGCGGAGGACTTCGTGGCAGAGCCCGCCGACGCCGCGACCGCCCGCCAGCACTCGCTCGAGCGGGCCGTCGACGCGGTCTCGCCGGCCGTGGGCGCCCAGCTGGCGGTGCTCGCGGCAGCGACCCGCGCGGAGAGCATCATCGAGATCGGCACCGGCCTCGGCGTCAGCGGTCTGTGGATGCTGCACGGGGCCCCGGAGGCGACGCTCACCTCCATCGACATCGAGGCCGAGCACCACGAGGCCGCCCGCGCGGTGTTCACGGAGGCCGGCCACTCCGCGGCGCGAGTGCGGCTCATCGGCGGACGGGCGCTCGACGTGCTGCCGCGGATGAACGACCGCTCCTACGACCTCGTGCTCATCGACGCCGACCCGGAGAACCTGCTCGCCTACGCCGAGCACGGGCTGCGGCTGGTGCGCCCGCGGGGGGTTGTCGCTGTCCCGCACGCGCTCTGGCACGGAAAGGTGGCCGACCCGGCGCAGCGCGACGACACGGTGGCGGACTTCCGTGCCCTGCTCACCGCGACCGCCGAATCCGCGAACGTCACCGCGCTGAGCACCTCCGGCGACGGTCTGTTGCAGATCGTCGCGCGCTGATGGGTTCCGGCGCACGGGCCGGATCAGCTGCGCCGCGCGGCTCAGGGACGTCGGCCTGCCCCCGGGCGGTGCGAGGTGGACGTCCGCAGGGCTTCGGAATGGTGCCGCGCGGCTACTTCGCCGCGGCGACCACCTCGCCGAGCACGTCGTAGAGCTCCTTGGCCTCGGCGTCGTTGACCGAGACGACGACACGGCCGCCGCCTTCGACGGGAAGCCGCACGATGATCAGGCGCCCCTCCTTAACAGCCTCCATCGGTCCGTCACCGGTCCTCGGCTTCATGGCTGCCATGAGTGGTCCCCTTTCGTGGATACGACACCATTATCCCGTATCCGACGACTGCGCATGTACGGGACGGTGGACGAGGACCGGCGTACCGGGACGGAGCTTCCTACGGCGGAGACCAATCGGGTGCGACGACCCACCAGCACGCCGCCACCCAGGCGACCTGGAGCGCGACGCACAGCGTCAGCACCCCCGCGCGTGCGAGCGGATGCCGTGGCTGCACCGCGCCGAGCACCGGGAACAGGGGCATCAGAAGGCGGAAGGTGCTCGATTGCGGGAAGAACACGGCGAGCAGGTAGACCGCGTAGGAGAGCGACCAGAGGCGCAGCTCGGGCCCGAGCCGTCGGACGGCGCGGCTGAGCAGGATGAGGGTCAGGACTACGACCCCGGCGAGGACCAGGAGGGCGCCGACCACGAGAGACAGCGGACGTGCCGCTCCTGTGGCGAACCGGACCCCGAAGTCGGCGGCGAGGAACCACGGGGTGAACGGGATGAGATCGCTCTGACCGATGTACCCGGAGCGCCAGGCCAGCTCGGTGTCCATGTAGGCGCGCAGGTCACCGGTGACGACCGCGGCGATGGCCGACCAGGCGAAGCCGACAGCGACGCTCGCCGCTCCGGCGCCGAGGATCTGGAGGATCTGGCCGCGGGGCAGGGGCTCGGTCCGCCGAGCGAGGACCCGCTGCACCAGGTGCAGTCCGAGGAACAGGGCGAACGCGAGCCCCGTGGGGCGGGTGAACCCCATCACGAGGATCAGCGGCAGGGTCCAGAGGTACCGCCGCTGCATCACCAGGAGGAGCGCCGCCATGAGCAGCAGCAACTGCAGGGGCTCGGCGTAGCCCACCTGCAGGATGGGCGAGAGCGGGGCGAAGCAGAACAGGGTCACCCCCCACAGAGCCGCTCCGGGTGACAGCCGCAGGGACAGCATCCGGTGGAAGAGCAGCGCCGCTCCGGCGGAGCTCAGCACCGACACGGCGATCGCGGCCACCGCGTACGGCAGCCGCGTGACCAGGCTGACGCCCTGGCTGAGCCAGGCGTAGAGCGGAAGGAAGGCCCAGGCGTTCTCGGTGACGTTGCCGGCGGCGTCCCGCGGCAGCTCGCGGGGATACCCGAAGAAGGCGATCTGCTGGTACCAGATGCCGTCCCAGTAGATGCCGAGCTGGCCATAGGAGGGCTGGGCGCCCGAGAAGGCGTTGGCGCTCTGGACCGACGCGAAGATCAGCAGGATCACGGTGGTCACCACCCGCGACGCAACGAAGACGAGGAGCACCGCCGCCCACCACGGCAGCCGCCGCGCGCCGGGCGGGGTCGCCGTCACCTCCGCCTCGGCGGCCGGGATGCCCGGCGCGCGGCTCAAGAGGCCGTCAGCCACGCCCGCAGTCCCGCCTCGCAGCGCTCGAGCTGCTCGACCGGCACCCGCTCGTCGTCGGCGTGCGCGAGCGAGGGGTCGCCCGGTCCGTAGTTCACCGCGGGGATGCCGAGGGTGGAGAAGCGCGCGACATCCGTCCAGCCGTATTTCGGTTTCGCCACCGCCCCGACCGCGCGGAGGAAGTCCTGCGCCAGAGGCTGGTCCAGGCCCGGTCGCGCGCCGTCGGCGGCATCCGCGATCTGCACCTCGAAGCCGTCGAAGAGCTCCAGCATCCGGTCGACCGCCTGGGATGCGGTGCGGCTGGGCGCGAAGCGGTAGTTGACCTGCACGACGCAGCGATCCGGGATCACGTTGCCGGCGACGCCGCCGTCGATGGCGACGGCGTTGAGGCCTTCACGATAGACCAGACCGTCGACCTCGACCTCCTCCGGGACGGCGTCGACGAGACGCTGCAGGACGGGAGCCGCGGCATGGATCGCGTTCTCCCCCATCCACGATCGGGCCGAGTGGGCCCGGCGGCCCTCGAGCACGACGTCGACGCGCAGGGTGCCGTTGCAGCCACCCTCGACCTCGGCATCCGTCGGCTCGCAGAGCACCGCGAAGTCCGCCGCGAGCAGCTCGGGCCGGTCACGCGCGATGCGGCCCAGGCCGTTGCGATCGGAATCGACCTCTTCGTTGTCGTAGAGCACCCAGGTGACGTCGTGGACCGGATCCGTGAGGGCGGCGGCGAGGCGGAGCAGCATCGCGCAGCCGCCCTTCATGTCCACCGTGCCGCGGCCCCACAGCTCGCCGTCCTCGACACGGGTGGGGAGGTTGTCGTGGATCGGGACGGTGTCGACATGCCCCGCGATCACGACACGACGCGCGCGACCGAGCTGCGTGCGGGCGACGATCGCGTCGCCGACCCGGGTGAGGGTGAGGTGGGATAGCGGCAGCAGCGCCTGCTCGATCGCGTCGACGAGGGCGCCTTCGGTGCCGGACACCGACGGGACGTCGCACAGCTGCCGAGTGAGCTCCAGCACGGGAGCAGCGAGGTCGACGCGCACCCTCGGAGTCTAGGCGGCGGCCTCTGCGCCCCGGTCGCTACCCTGAACGCGTGACGAGCGCATGGGGCGACGGGCTGGCGACGAGCACCCGGACGGGCGAGCCGCTGGATGCCTGGTTCCCCGCCCCGCGCCTGGGCTCGCGCGCCGGGTCGGCCCCCGCGCGGCCGCCCGCGGCGCTCGAGGCCGCGCTCGGCGAGGACCGGGTGCGCGAGGTGCGCGTCGACGTTGTCTCCGTCGAGCTCGACACCGATGCCCCTGTCGCCTCGACCCCGGATGCCTACCTGCGCCTGCACCTGCTCAGCCACCTGCTGATGCGCCCCAACACCGTGAACCTCGACGGGCTGTTCGATCACCTGCCGATCGTCGCGTGGACCTCCGCAGGACCGGTCGCCGCCTCCGCCCTCGACCGGCTGCGCCCCGGGCTGCGCCGCGCGGGCATCCAGGTGACCGGACTCGACCGCTTCCCGCGCCTGCTCGACTACCTCACCCCGCACCGGGTACGGATCGCGGATGCCGCCCGGGTCCGACTGGGCGCCCACCTCTCGCCCGGCACGACCGTGATGCACGCCGGGTTCGTCAACTACAACGCCGGCACACTCGGCGCCTCGATGGTGGAGGGGCGGGTGTCCCAGGGCGTCGTGATCGGCGACGGATCGGACGTCGGCGGCGGCGCATCCATCATGGGCACCCTCTCGGGCGGGGGCACGCACCGGGTCGCGATCGGCGAGCGGGTGCTGCTCGGGGCGAACAGCGGCGTCGGCATCTCCATCGGGGACGACGGCATCGTGGAGGCCGGCCTCTACGTCACCGCGGGCACCAAGGTCGCTCTCGTCGAGCCCGGTGCTCGCGTGCGGATCGTGAAGGCGGGCGAGCTGAGCGGACAGCCCGGACTGCTCTTCCGTCGGAACTCGCAGACCGGCGCGGTGGAGGCCCTTCCGCGCACCGGTTCGGGCGTGGAACTCAACGCGGCCCTCCACGCGTAGCCCCGCCGCGCCGGGAGCGGCTCAGCTGCCGGGGCCGGTGGCCTCGGAGTCGGGGGCCCCCGGGCCGGTCGCCTCCGGGCCGGACGCCTCCGGGCCGGGGTCGTCCGAGCCGGTCGTCTCCGGGCCGGGGTCGTCGGCGAGATCCTCGAAGAGGCCCGCGGGCGGAGTGAGCGTGACGGTGCCCTTCTCCACGTCGACGGCGGGCACGATCGCCTGCACGAACGGCACGAGCACCTCGCGCTCGTCCTGCGCGATGACGAGGAGATCCTGCGCCGGCAGATGATCCACCCGGACCACGCGACCCACGGCGACCCCGTCGCGAATCGCCGTGAGACCCACCAGCTGGTGGTCGTACCAGGCGTTCTCCTCGACGGGCAGCTCGGCGAGGTCGTGGTCGACCCAGAGGATCGCCTTGACCAGCGACTCCGCCGCGTCGCGGTCGGCGACATCCTGGAAGAAGGCGACGGGGTGCCCGTTGTACCAGCGCAACTCGGCGAGCTGGATGGCCTTGCCGTGCCACGGCGACGACGTCGGCACCTGCAGAGCGAAGCTGGCGCCGGGGGTGAACCGCCGATCCGGGTCGTCGGTGTAGAGCTCGATCTTCATGCCGCCCTTGAGCCCGTGCGCCTTCGTCAGGCGGCCGACGCGCAGCTGCGTGCGCGCGGGGCGGGGCGCGGACGCTCGCTGCGCGCTCACGCCCTGTCGGTGTCGACGACGTCGACGCGCACGCGCCGTCCGTCGGCGAGCGCCGCGATCAGGGTACGCAGGGCCTTGGCGGTGTGACCGGACCGGCCGATCACCCGCCCGAGGTCGACCGGATTGACGCGCACCTCGAGCACCTCGCCGCGCACGGACTCGACCGAGTCCACGTGGACATCGTCAGGGTGATCGACGATGCCCTTGACGAGGTGCTCGAGGGCGGGAGCGAGCATGCTCAGCTCTCGTCCTTCTCGGCCGGGGCGGGCCCGGCCTCGTCAGCCGCTTCGGCGTCGCTCGTGGCCGACTCGGCGACCACGTCGGCCTTCTCCGCGGCGGCATCCGCGTCGACGACCGCGGCCGCCTCGGCACTGGCCGCGGCGGCATCCGCGTCGGAGGCAGCGGCGGGCGTCTCCGTCTTCTTCTCCGCCTTCGGCTTCAGCACCGGCTTCTTCTTCTCGTCGGCGACGAACTCGACGCGACCCTCGGGGGTCTGGACGGTGCTCTTGGCACCCTTCTCGCCCTTGAAGGTGCCCCAGTCGCCGGTGAGCTTGAGGATCGCGGTGACCTGCTCGGTCGGCTGCGCGCCGACACCGAGCCAGTACTGCGCGCGGTCGGAATCGACCTGGATGAACGAGGGGTTCTCGGTCGGGTGGTACTGACCGATCTCCTCGATGACGCGCCCGTCGCGCTTGGTGCGCGAGTCGGCGACGACGATGCGGTAGTACGGCGCGCGGATCTTCCCGAGCCGCTTGAGCCGGATCTTGACAGCCACGTTTCTCCTGTGGTGGTGAGGTGGGGTGTGAACCGCTGGCGCGCACGTGGGGCGCAGCTCGCCGGCGAAGCTCGGACGGTGTCTCCGGACGCGCTGGATAGAGGGTCGAGCGCGGCGGAACCGACCTCCTATTGTGGCAGATCCCGTCCTCCCTTGTATCCACTGGGCCTTGTGCCCCAGATGTCGGCGCCGTGCCCATCTGGGACGTACCACGGGCAGGAGGACCACTCATGGGAGATGCACGAAAACTGCCCTCGGGCAGATGGCAGGCCAGGTACTACGACCTCGACGGAAAGCGTCGCTCACTCGACACCTACTCGACTAAGCGGGACGCCGAACGGGCGGCCAGAAGAGCCGAGGTTGAGCAGGAGCAGGCCAAGCGCCAGGTCCTCGACCAGCGGACGACCGTGCGCCAGTACGCGCCGATCTTCCTCCGTCAGAAGGCTCGCACCGTCGTGGAGGACACGCTGAAGAACCACGAGTCGGGGCTCCGGCTCCACATCCTCCCGGTCTTCGGCGATCGACGCCTTCCCTCGATCCGGCACTCAGAGGTCGCCGACTGGGTGGAGCACCTGCCGTCCGAGGGCGTGCGCAGGAGCGCCTACGGAACCCTCTCCGCGCTGATGCGGGCCGCGGTGAGGGATGACCTCATCCTGAAGAGCCCATGCGGTGTCGAGGGCGCGCTCCGCTACTCCGGCTCCTCTCGTCCGACCTTCACTCCTGAGCAGGCAGAGCAGGTCATCGCCGCCTTACCGGACCACTACGCGATCGTGGCCACCGTCCAGTACGGAGCCGCGCTGAGGGCGTCCGAGGCCCTCGCGCTGGATTGGTCCGATGTCGATCTCGACACCGGCCGAGTCTCCGTCACCAAGCAGTACGTGAAGGGGCAGATGCGCCACCGGACCAAGACCAAGGTGGAGCGCGTGGCCTGGCTTACTCAGGACGCGCTGGAGGCCCTCAAAGCCCACTGGAAGGCCAACCCGGCCATCGGGTCCACCGCGTGCTTCCGGACGCCCAGAGTAGCGCGCGCGTCCTACGACGGCTACTCCACCGCCATCCGCCAAGCGGCCGACGCCGCGACGGTGGAGGGCTTCACCAGCCACGCCTTCCGGCACGTCGACCTGGCGGCCTATCAGGGGCACGTGCGGGACATCGTGCTCACCATGAGCCGAGGCGGCCATGGCGACATCCGGTCGGCGCTGATCTACCAGAAGCAGATGGACGAGCGTCCGGCCGCGCTGGACGACTTCAAGAAGAGCCGACGTGCTTGACAAGTACCGCCCGCAGGTCGAGGCCTTCATCAGGGCATTGGCGACGGATCCGCGGTACAGCATCGAGATCGCTGAGCGCGCACAGTCTCTTCTGGCCATTCGAGCCCGGGCCGCGGAACGCAAGGCACTGAAGCATTCGGACGGGTCTGGAAAGAGCGACGCCCCCGAACTCGCAGTGGGAGTCGGGGGCGTCAGCGGGAGTCGACGATGCTCGCCGCGTGCGCCGTCAGTCTAGGTTGCCGAGTCGATCCGGCGCGCACGTCCAGCGGGCTCATCGCCTCAGATTCCCGCGCTCGCCCGTCTCGTGTGGCATCCTGACGGCGACGATGCTCGGATGGCCCCATGGCCTGACGATCTGGGGAGACCCAGCGATGGCACGTCCGGGCTGAAGCGTGGCGCCTGCACGCGATGAGCAAACCGCGGGCCCCGCACTCCGGTGCGGCTGCCGAAAGCGCTCCGCGTGCCGTTCATCGCCTACAACACCCCTCTTGTCTCTCGTAGAGACACTTCTCCCCCTCTCTCCAGTGCTGAGACTCGGGATCTGCTCTTCATCTACGCAGAGCGGACGGGTCTCCGTCTGTGCAGGAGAGGCCGTGAGGTCATTGGCGCCGGAGGCGCTCGCCACCTCTGGGCTCCGAGACGATCGGGGACGACGGCCGCGATCGGTTCGGGCTGAGCCGTGAGCAGCGCCGCCTGCGCGATCTGGGGTTGGACTTCTGATGGCCGACAGGCAGAACAGGGCCCGCGGCGTCGCCCGGCGGATCGCAGTCGCGCGCGCATTGCGCCTGCTTGGTCTCGCCGCCGCGACGCCGCGCACGACCGCTCTGCGGTCGATGGCCGAGGCGATCGAGACGGGGCAGGTCGACGGCGACGTCACCGGCATCAGGAGTTGGTTCATCCAGACCCGGGCGGATCTCTCTCCCCAGTGGGGTCCAAGCCTGGACGCCGCTGAGCAGGGCGCCGTCCTCGCGGGTGAGCGCTACGGAGCCGTCATCCAGTTCCGTTCCGGGCGAGGGGCACAAGACGCCTTCGTCTGCATCTCGATGCGGACCGTCGCCGACCTCGTGAAGCGCGCGAACGGAGAGCCCGACCCCTGCGCGGAGTTCGAGCGCTTCCAGCGCCAGCAGGACGCCGCCGAGGTCTGACCGATGCCCAAGTTCGGCCACTACAGGCGCCCAACGATCAGCGGTCCGAAGACCGTTCGCGTCGGCCCGACCATCTTCCACGTGCCCGCATCCAGCGAGTTCCGCCGAGTCCGGATCGGCGGCGCGGTGTACGGGTACGTCCTGGCCAATGGTGCGGTGCACGTACTCGACGAGCGCGGCGAAGTTGCCGTTCCGGCGCACTACCGGGCCGCGGTCGGTCGGAAGTACTTCGGGCTTGCCTCCGGCGCTCAGCCGGGCGTAGAGGCGTCCTCTGGACCGCCTGAGGTGGTGCTCTCCGCTCCCGGGAACGACGAGTTCATGGCCGCGTTCGGACCAGTCCGTGAATGAGGCGCCCACGCGCGCTCAGCGTGCATTCGTGGCCGGTGTGCGGGAGGCGCTCCGTCTCGGCGACGACCTGGCTGATGAGCAGATCCTCGCCGCCGCCGCGGAGTGGGAACATGCCGAGCGCTCGACACGGATCCGAGCGGGAATGACCACCTACGTACGCAAGGGCAGACGTCTCGGTACGCCGATCTCGCCTGAGCGGGAGGCCGTATACCGCCATGTGATCGCTCTCCGGGTGTCCGGGCTCTCCCTGAGCAAGATCGCGGCGGCGATGAACGATGCGGGCGTCCCGACGCCCCGCGGCGGACCTTGGGGCGTCAGCCCCGTGCAGAAGATCTTGGCCAGCGATACGGCCAGACGACTCCTCGGTGCGGCTCCCCCCTGACCGTAGCGAGGACCCTCGTCGGGTGCCGCGTGCCGGGCCTCTCCGCGGCACCCGACCTTGAACGGGGCGCCGGGCGTGCTGATGGGGTCTCCTCGCCCGGCGCCTCGTCAGCGGGTGGGCGGCCCGCGGAGGTAGCGGTTGCGTCCCGCTCATGGTCGTTGACGACGGACCGATCTGGCCGCCACCAGGTTGCTGATCCCCACTGCGATGAAGACGACGGTGAAGATCAGCGGGAACCAGCGGTCTAGCCAGTTGGGGTGGGGCGGCGTTCCGAGCACGATCCAGACGACAAGCCGAAGCAGAGCCACGACGATGGCGACGATCCCGATCACGGCGAAGACCTGCCACCTCACGGCCCGGCGCCTGGGCGGTCGAGGATCAGTCACGCGCACAGCATGTCACCGTGACGCTAGGCACCGTCGCGGCCATCTCAAAAACGATGGTCGGGCGAGAGACGCCGATCGGGCCTGATCCACGAGCACCTCTGGTCTCAAAACTAACTCTCACTACCTGTGAATTTGATAGGTGAGTTATAAGAGTATTGTAGTATGACGACCTTCGGCTACATCCGCACCTCGACCCGCGACCAGAATGCGACGCTTCAGCGCGACGCACTGGAGCAGGCGGGGGTGAAGAAGATCTACGCCGATGAGGGCGTCAGCGGTACCTTGGCCAGCCGACCTGAACTTGATCGGCTCCTCGATCGGCTGGAGCCCGGCGACGAGGTGGTGGCATGGAAGTTGGACCGGATGGGTCGCAACACCCGCCACGTCCTCGACCTGATCGAGACCATCACGGACAAGGGCGCCATCTTCCGGAGCCTGACCGAGGGCATCACGACCTCCGGGCCGATGGGGAAGGCGATGCTGACGATCATGAGCGCGTTCGCACAGTTGGAGCGGGACACCATCGTGGAGCGCACCCGTGCTGGGCTCGACGCGGCACGCGCACAGGGGCGCGTCGGCGGACGTCCGACCAAGGTGGACACGAAGACCTTGGAGCGTATCCGCAAGTTGGCCGCCTCCGGACAGCACTCCCGCAAGGAGATGGCCGAGATGGCTGGGGTCAGCCAGGCGACCCTCTACCGCGTCCTCTCCCGGCTCTGAGCCCGCTGGCCTACGGCGCTCATCGCCTCACGCGCGCCCTAGCGGCTTAGCCCAAGACGGGACCCGGAGGAGGCCCCGGGACAAAGAAGCGCACTCGCGCCTTTTCCTCCCCGTCAATCGAGACCTGCCAACTGTAGGAGTGCCCCATCGGGATGGGCATGCCCGCGCCGAAGTTGAGTACGACCGACGCCGCTGCTTCGATAGCCCCTCTTGGGATCCGAACGCCCTGGACGAGCGGTTCGGTGAACTGGACGTTCTGGGCGATCCTCATCGGTTGGCTCTGATCAGAGGGCCCGGGCATCTGAACGGGCTGATCTCCTGCGTCCAACAGAACAATCTCCACCGCCGCCTCGCTGTCCGGTGCGGGCCACGGAACCCGCAGCATCAGCATGAGACTAAAGGGCGCAGTAGCGCCCCGCTGAAGGTCGAAGTTGATGACCGTGACGCCGCCGCCGATGACATTCAGTTTCCCGGCTTGGTCGGCCGCCGCATAGTCGGCGAGCAAGACGTAGGCGGTGATCGCGTCCGCGATCTCGGTCACGGGACCAGTTGAGGCGTAAGTCCGGCAAGACCGAAGGGGATGATGATTCGCGACTGAGCCGAGGCCAGCACCCGATCCACCACTACTTCCTTGGTGGTCAGGGCCGTAGGTGTGATGCGCGTCATTTGAGTCCACGCGACTCGAATCGCGGCATAAGTCGCGTTCACCCTCACCACCTCGGCGGGCGCCTGGACTCCATCTTCGGACTCGAAGGCGATTACGAGATCTCCGACGGCCAGCCCCGGAGCATCCTCGATGAGGACAGTCGTGAGGCCCTCAGCATCAACGTCGTTCAGGTCAATCTCGACCCTCTGCTCGCTCATTATGTCTCCTTCTCACAACATTCGGGGGTACGGATTCTTCCGACGATCGCTGAAGACTCCCTCCAGAGCGGCTACGTCCGGCATCAGCGTGAGATCGACCGGACTCCCAACAACATAGTGATGTCGGGGCGGCTCATCCACGGTCGCCAGAAATCCCCCATCGCTCAGTGTGCGCCCATCTGTGACCGCGATCTTGTCCCCGTTCGGGGCATCCAGGTCGTCTCTGAGAGCCAGACACAGACGAGCCACAGCGTCGTCTACCGCTTCGTCGGGGAACCGCTCGATGGCGAAGACCGACACGCAGTAGAGGGCGGGGACCCGCCCGTCCTCCACGTCGCGCTTGTAACTGCGGATGGCGCTCCGCTCCAGCGCAGCAGACGTGAACGGCCCGAACCGGACGACCACCCAGTCGTCCGGAAGCACGCCATCCACATTGTTTACCATACGAGTTGCATCAGAAGTGGTCATGCCCGTGATACGCCTTCGCTCGGCCAAGGCGCGGAAGATTCGTGAGAGATTCCGTCTCGTGCAGGAAGATTCCGGGCCGCCGCCGCTCCCGCCCGTCTCGGACGACGAGTTGGACGACGACGCACTGGATCTGGCGTAGGACGGGACCTGACCCCAGTTCGGGCGCCTGGTCGGCGAGCAGTTACTGACTTAGGCTCGCGTCGAAACGCGAGGGGAACGCGATGAGTCGGTTACAGCCACAGCAGGATTCCCGGACAAGGCCGATCGCCTGCCCGCATTGTGGGAGCACGAATGCTCGCACCCTGAAGGTGATCCACGAGAACGGGACCAGTATTAGCAGAGGCACTGGCACGGTGTGGTCAAACGGCGGCAACGGTGGTGGGCACCTGAAGACGGTGTCGATGACCACGCACCGACAGACCACCGCCGCCAAGAACGCGGCGCCTCCGAAGAAGCGCTTCAACGGTATCGCGCTGCTCGGCCTCGGATTCATGGTCCCGCTCCTCGCCATCGCGTTCCGCTTCGTCATGCAGATGAACGGGCTGGCAGACACAGCCTCCTTCGCTCTGATCGCGGCGGTGGTGGTGAGCGCCGGGTGCTTGATCGGCGGCATCGTCATGACGCCTCGTGACCACTTCTTCAATCGCGTGACCTACCCAGCCCTCCGGCAGGACTGGGAGCACACCTGGGCGTGCAACCGGTGCGGGGGGCGCTTCCAGTTCTGAGCGACGCCTCGTCGATCAGAGGCGACGCTGGACGACCTCGGCCAGCACGCGGACGGCGACCCCCGGCTCCACCGGATTGAACGCGGCGACCTTGGACACCGTCTCGTCCTAGGAGGTCGACACTCCCAGATCCCATCTCCAACGGCCATCGCGGGCGGAGTAGGCGGCGTACATCCTCCGGCTGGATCGGACACGGGCGACCAGCACGACGCCCATTTCGGCACCGCCCTCGTAGAGGCGCCAGGAGCGCCCTGAGCGGACCTCCTCGACCTTCATCGGGCGAGGCTACGTCGAGCCACCGTCGCCGGACCTCCGTGGTCGGTGTGAGCCCCGAGCCTCCCGGCACCCCACTGCGAACGTAAAAGGTGCGACCCCGGCCGGAGGTTGTCCCAGGCCCCGCCGTCGTCCCAATTACTTGTCGGCGTCCGGTCGGGGTCGCACCCCAGATCGTTTGTCATCTTCTGGAGCAGTTCGCGCGGCCTCCTAAGTCAACGATCCCCGCGCTAAGCCGGGCTGAGCAATCTGCGCGCGGCATCGAAGAGAAAGAACCATCCCAGCATCGCCGTGAGGAACAGCACCACGTAGATGGCAAAGAACATTCGGCGCTTCCAGAGGACCTGAATCTTCAGCAGGGGCTCGGCCACATGCGTGCCGAGCCAGGCCGAAACGGCGATCATCGCCGCCGACATGGCGGTGAGAGTGAAGATGAGAAGGCCGACGCGAGCGGCGATCCGCTCGTCCACCAGCCCGGCAGCGCCACTCGCGATGAACGCGATCACGACGACTACGGATCCACCCAGAGCCTGAGTGGTGACATCCCGCCAGAAAGTCTCCTGGCGAATCCACTTCAAGACCCATGGGCGACGAAATCTCTGGTTGGTCACGTCTGGAGAGCGTAGGGGTCCGCGACCTCAGTTCTCTCGGACCAGTCGCGCGACGCTGTAGCCGAACCGGACTCAGCGCTCCGTGCCCCAAATCGTGCCCTCGTGCCCTACATTCTGACCAGGCAAAAGGCCGCGGTTTCTTGAAACGGCGGGGCTCGAAGACCACTTCAGGACTAACCATCCGAATGTGGCAGATCCACCGCGGTCTCGGTAACCGGCGGCGCGGTGCGCGCGACGCGGGCGCGGCGGCGGCTGAGGCCGACGCCGAGCAGGGAGCTCGCCCCGCCCACGAGCGCCAGCGGCGCGGGGACCTCGCCGAAGGCGAGGAACGCGATGCCCACGACGAGCACCGGCACGACGTAGGTGGTGATGCTGAGCGCGGACGGAGTCATCCGCGTCAAGGCATAGGCCCAGGTGGTGAAGGCGAGAGCCGTCGGCACGACGCCCAGGTAGACGACGCCGAGCAGCGTCGCGGGCACCGTCGACGCGGACGCCGAAGCGAGCTGCGATACCAGGGCGCCCGCGAAGGGCAGGCAGACGAGGAACCCGATCGCACAGCCGAGGAAGGTGACCTGGACGCCGGGGAGCCGACCGAGGAGCGGCTTCTGCGCCAGGACGCCGATCGCGTACGTGACGGCGGCGACGACGGCTCCCAGCACGCCCACCCCGCCACCGAGGCTCGCGCCGTCGGCGATCGCGATCAGCGCGACCCCGAGGAACGCGGTGCCGACGCCGATGCCGAGCCACCGGCCGATCCGCTCGTGCAGAATCGCGGCGCTGCCGAACGCGATGAGGATCGGGCCGATGCCCACGATGAGGGCGGTGGTGCCGGCGTCGAGCACCTGCTCGGCGAGGTTCAGCGCCACGTTGTAGCAGCCGAACCAGCCGACGCCGAACACGGCGAGCAGCACCCACTCGCGCGGCACCGGCCGCACCCACCGACGGGAGAGCAGCAGCAGGATGCCGAGCGCCGCGGTGCCCGCCGCGAGGCGCCCCAGCGCGAGGGGCGCGCCGTCGAGGCGCGTGCCGAGACCGCGGATGACCACGAACGCGCTCGCCCAGGCCACCAGGGTGAACACGACGGCCGCGGCGAGGCGGAGCGGGTCGCGGGATCCGGCCATGCGGCGAGGCTATCCCCCGCGGCGGACACGCGTTCGCCCGGTAGGCCCGCCTCTGCGCCATTCCCTGCGAGACTCGAGCGGTGAGCATGGCGCGGCGGCCCATCGACTTCCAGGGGTCCCCCCGCTCGAGCGTGGGCATCGAGTGGGAGCTGATGTGCGTCGACCAGGCGACCGGCGATCTGGCACCGGCGGCCCCGGCCATCCTCTCCGCCCTGGACCGCGACGACAGCGGATTCCCGCACTCAACCGCCGAGTTCCTCACCAACACGGTCGAGGTGGTGAGTGCACCGCACCCCCGGGTCGCCGACGCCGTCGCGGATCTGGCCGGCGAGGTGCGGGCGGTGGTGGATGCCGGGCGCGACCTCGGGGTGGACATCATGTGCTCGGGCACCCATCCCTTCGCGTTGTGGCAGAACCAGGCGATCACGCCGGGCAACGAGCACTACCGCACCCTCATCGAACGGACGCAGTACTGGGGCCGTCAGCTGCTCATCTGGGGGCTGCACACGCACGTCGGGATCAGCAGGGTGGAGAAGGCGCTGCCGATCCTGAACGGGATGGTCGCCTACTACCCGCACTTCCAGGCCCTGTCGGCCTCGAGTCCGTTCTGGACGGGCATCGACACGGGCTACGCCTCCAACCGTGCCCTGATGTTCCAGCAACTGCCGACGGCGGGGCTCCCGCCGGCCTTCGCGGAGTGGTCGGAGTACGAGCGCGCGGTCGCCGAGCTCACGCACGTCGGCATGATCGACGGGCCGGGCGAGCTGCACTGGGATCTCCGCCCCTCGCCCAAGTGGGGCACGATCGAGCTGCGGTTCTGCGACGGACTCTCGACCCTGCGGGAGGTGGGGGCTCTCACCGCGCTCGCCCAGTGCCTCGTCGAGGAGCTCGAGCAGCGGCTCGACCGGGGCGAGGAGATCCGGCCGATGCAGCCCTGGTTCGCGCGCGAAAACAAGTGGCGCGGCGCCCGGTACGGGCTCGACGCGATTGTCATCACCAGTCCCGACGGCGACGAGCGCCCCGTGACCGACGACATCCGTGAGACCCTCGAGCGCCTCGCGCCCATCGCCGAACGCCTCGAGTGCGCCGCGGAGCTGGCGGATGTCGAGCTCATCCTCGATCGAGGCGCCAGCTACCAGCGACAGCGGCGGGTGGCCGCCGCTCACGACGGCGACACCCGTCCGGTCGTGGCGGCGCTCGTCGCGGAATTCGCGACGGGCGAGCCCTCGACGATGTGACCGGGACCCCGTCGGTCCGCGCCGGGATTCCCCTGCGGTCCGGCGTCCTACCTTCGTTCGGCGCCCACTCTCGTCCGGTGCCCGCCCTCGTCCGGCGCCCACCCTCGTCCGGCGCCCCACCCTCGTCCGGCGCCCCGCCCTCGTCCGGCGCCCACCGTGACATGGCGCAAAGGGCGCCCCGCCGTCACTCATCAGGCCCAATTGGGGTGTGTGGCGGGGTGGACAGCCGGCGGAGGGCGCGAGCGTCAGCCGTTCAGTTCGTCCCGCCAGGCGATCCAGGCGGGCACCTTCTCGAGGTCGTAGTCCGGACCGCCGATCCCGAAGGTGAAGAGGGTGGTGCCGAGGGCGTGCAGCTGGTCGGCGTAGGCGCGGTCCTGATCCCCGAGTTCGGTCGAGAGCTCGATCTCCGACACGTCCCGGCCCACGGCCTCGCCGTGCTCGCGCAGGATGCCGAGCTTGCGGGTGAGGGTCTCGGGGTCGGAGAAGCTGTGCCAGATGTCGGCGTGCTCGGCGACGATCCGCAGCGTCTTCTTCTCGCCACCGCCGCCGATGAGGATCGGGATGTGCCGGGTCGGCTGCGGGTTCAGCCGCTCCCAACGCGACCGGATGCGCGGCAGGTCCCGGGCCAGGGCGTCCAGTCGCGAACCGGCGGTTCCGAACTCGTAGCCGTACTCGTCGTAGTCGCGCTCGAACCAGCCGGACCCGGTGCCGAAGATGAATCGGCCCACGCCGTTCTCGCCCGCGGAGATGTGGTCGATGGTGCGGGCCATGTCGGCCTGCAGGTCGGGGTTCCGGTAGGAGTTGCAGTTCACCAGGGCGCCGAACTGCACCCGGCTGGTCTGTTCGGCGATCGCGGCGAGCTGGGTCCACGACTCGAAATGCTTGCCGTCCCGGTCGCCATAGAGCGGGAAGAAGTGATCCCAGTTGAAGATCACGTCGACGCCGAGGTCTTCGGCGCGGGCGACGGCGTCGCGGAACTGGGCGTAGTCGGCCTGCTGGGGCTGAAGCTGGACGCCGATGCGGATGGGGCGTGAAGTGGTCATCACCCGAGGCTAGACGGGTGCCGGGCGTGACGCCGAGCGACTGCACCGGCCCCTCGGGGCAACGATCGAGAGGATCAGCGACCGCGCGGGTCGAGGACGGTGAGCAACGCCACCGAGTGATGCGCGTAGGACGAGGCCGGTGGCGGCCGGAAGCCGGTGGGAAGCCCCGCGAGGACGCG
>JACRGJ010000043.1 GCA_016212425.1 Micrococcales bacterium
GCGAGGGCATGCGCCACCTCGTGCAGCAGCACCTGGTGCACCTCGTCGTCGCCGAAGCGCGCGGCCAGGTGACGCGAGACGGTGATGCGCCGGTTCGCGTAATCGCACAGACCGGCGCGGGTCTTGGCGGAGTCGAACCCGAAGCTCCACACCTGCGGCTCCAGATGCAGGCGGATGAGGGCATCGGCCCACCGGCGGACACGGTCGAGATCGGCCATCAGCGTCGCCCACCTCGTCGCGCGCGCACCATGCCCAAAGAGTAGGACGCGCCGCCCTCAGGGCGCGTTGCAACACCCGGCGGCGACCCGGGCCTCACTCCGTGCCGGGAGCGTGCCCGCGCTCGTACATCTGGAAGATCGTCCGCATCGGGGAGGGCGAGCCGGTGGCCGAATCGTCCGAGACGACCCGCGCCCCGGCGATCCAGTCCGTCAGCTCGCGCCCCTGCACGACCTTCGACGGATGCGGTCCCCCCGCCAGGATGCGCGGCAGCCACTCCAGCGGCAGTTCCGCGGGCGAGCCGAGCAGCACGACGTTGCCGAATCGGCGCCCCTTGAGCATCTGCGTGTCGGCGAGGGCGGCCGAGTGCGGCAGCACGTCCGCGACGGTCGCCGCCTGGCCGCGGGCGAAGGCGAGGTCGGCGCCGTCGGCGATATTCACCAGGAGGATGCCCCGCGGCGCGAGCAGCGCGGACGCCGCGCGGTAGAACTCGACGCTCGTCACATGCGGCGGGATCCGTCCCCCGCCGAAGATGTCGACGACCACGGCATCCGCTGCACCGCGCAGCGCGGCGGGCAGCGTCGCGAGGGTCGCGCGCGCATCCCCGTAGCGCACCCGGATGCTCGCCCCGCGCGGCAGCGGCAGCTCCGCCCGCACCAGCTCCACCAGCCGGGGCTCGAGCTCCAGCACCTGCTGCCGGGAGCCCGGATGCGTCGCCTCGATGTACCGGGGCAGGGTCAGCGCACCCGCGCCGAGGTGCACCGCGGTGAGCGGACCCGCGGGCAGCTGGTCGAGCACCACCCCCATCCGCTGCACGTACTCGAAGATCAGCTCGGTCGGGTCCTCGGGCTGCACCGCCGACTGCGGCGTGCCGTCGACGATCAGCTCGAACGCACCGGGGCGGAAGCGGTCCGGGCGGATCTCGGCCCACAGTCCGCTCTCGAGCACGACCCCGGGATACTCGCCGCCGCGTGCCACGCGTTCGAGCCTACGGGCGTGTCCCGCCCTCCTCCACGAGAGCCGCGGCTCGAGGGGAGGCGTCCGCGGACGCCGCGCGGATCGCGCGCCCTCCCGACGGCGCGAGTATCGCGACCCCGAGCACCACGACGAGCACGGCCCCGGCGACGATCAGCAGCGCCTGCACGCTGACCACATCCGCCAGCGGCCCGAAGACCGCCATCGCCAGCGGCGTCGAGACCGCCATGACGAGGGAGACGTAGCTGAAGACCCGTCCCTGCCGCTCGGGCGGCACCGACTCCTGCAGGAGCGTCATGTACGGCGCCGAGAAGAGCGGGATGAACAGTCCGAACGCGAACATGAACGCGTAGAAGAGCCAGAGCCACGGGCTCAGGCCGAGCAGAGAGGTGACGACCGCGAAGCCGAAACTCGAGGCGAGGATCAGCGCGATGCGACTCCGCTTCGCGAAGACCGTGGACACGAGCACGCCCCCGAGGACCATGCCCACGCTGAAGGCGATCTCCAGCACCGTCACCATCCACACCTCGGGGCCCCAGGTGCGCGCGACCATGAGGGGGGTGATGAACGAGGGAGCACCGGCGAACACCATCACGATCGCGAACACCGCCATCAGCCACCGGAGGAACGGATGAGCGGCGATGTACCGCCAGCCCTCCACGAGGTCCGCACGGAAGGTCGTCGTCTTCTCCGCCACGGCCGTCAGCGTCGGCACGCTCACCAGGGCGAGCAGGCCCACCCCGATCGCCGCCGTCACCACGTCGACGAAGAAGACCGGGACGATCCCGAAGAACCCGTACACGACCCCGGCGAAGGCGGGCGCGAGCAGTGCGAGCCCCGACTGGATGCTCTGGAAGAGCCCGTTGACCCGCATCAGCTGGTCGCTCGGCACGATCTGCGGGATCATCGCCTGCACCGTGGGGGTCTGCACCCCGGCCCCGACGGAGCGGATCGCCACGGCGAGCAGGATGATCCACAGGTCCCGGATGCCGTTCGCCATGAGCAGTGCGAGCCCGAGGGTCGTCAGCGCGGTCAGGCTGTCCGAGACGATGACCAGCATCCGTCGATTCAGCCGGTCGGCGAGCGTGCCGCCGATGAGCGAGACGACCCCCTGCGGCAGGAAGTCCGCGATGGCGTAGAGGGCCACCGCGAACCCGGAGCGCGTGTCGAGGGTGACGTACCACATCACGGCGTACTGCACGACCATCGAGCCGAACAGCGAGACGGTCTGCCCGGTCAGGAAGATCACGGTGTTCCGCTTCCACCGCGTCGTGACGGCGTCGGTCATCCGAACCTCCTTCGGCGCTTATAGACCCATCACCAAAGCAAGTCAAGCAGCGTGCTGGACATCGGAGCCGGGATGGGCCTATGCTGGACCCTTGCGCTCCCATTCCCCCACGCCCTCATATTGCGGTCGGCTGGTGCGCCCCGAAGATAGCGGCGGGGCTGGGCTTCTCGTGGTGAGCATCCCACCCACACCCATCAGCAACTGAGACCGTCGCGTCTCACGGAGGTTGTTTTCCTTGGCTGTTGCGCGCCCCGCATCCACCACCCCCAAGAACGGCCGCGGAGCTTCGCGGCTCTCGTTCGCCAAGATCACGGACACGCTGACCGTCCCGGATCTCCTGGCCCTGCAGACCGAGAGCTTCGACTGGCTCGTGGGCAACGAGGCGTGGAAGGCGCGCCTGACCGCGGCGAAGGAGGCCGGCGACGCCGGCGTGCCCGAGACCACCGGTCTGGATGAGATCTTCGAGGAGATCTCCCCCATCGAGGACCTCGGCGAGACCATGCAGCTGAGCTTCTCGCAGCCGGAGCTGGAGGAGCCGAAGTACACGATCGACGAGTGCAAGGAGCGCGGCAAGACCTTCGCCGCCCCGCTCTACGTCAACGCCGAGTTCATGAACCACATGACCGGCGAGATCAAGACGCAGACCGTCTTCATGGGCGACTTCCCGCTCATGACCGAGCGCGGCACGTTCATCGTCAACGGCACCGAGCGGGTCGTCGTGTCGCAGCTGGTGCGCAGCCCCGGCGTCTATTTCAACCGCGAGACCGAGAAGACCTCCGACAAGGACGTGTTCTCGGCCCGCATCATCCCGAGCCGCGGCGCCTGGCTCGAGTTCGAGATCGACAAGCGCGATCAGGTGGGCGTGCGCGTCGACCGCAAGCGCAAGCAGTCGGTCACCGTGTTCCTCAAGGCGCTCGGCATGACCAGCGAGGAGATCCTCGAGGCCTTCCCCGGCTACGAGTCGATCGCCTCCACGCTCGAGAAGGACGCCATCCTCACCAAGGAGGAGGCGCTCAAGGACATCTACCGCAAGCTCCGTCCGGGCGAGCAGGTCGCCGCCGAGGCCGCCCGCGCGCTGCTGGACAACTTCTACTTCAACCCGAAGCGCTACGACCTGGCGAAGGTGGGTCGCTACAAGATCGACCGCAAGCTCGGTCTCGAAGCACCGCTGAAGGACTCCGTCCTCTCCCTCGAGGACATCGTCGCCACCATCCGCTACCTCGTGGCGATGCACGCCGGGCAGACCACCGTGCCGGGCAGTCGCGACGGCAAGCCGGTCGACATCCGCCTCGACGTGGACGACATCGACCACTTCGGCAACCGCCGCGTGCGCGCGGTGGGCGAGCTCATCCAGAACCAGGTCCGCACCGGGCTGAGCCGGATGGAGCGCGTCGTGCGCGAGCGGATGACCACGCAGGACATCGAGGCGATCACCCCGCAGACCCTGATCAACGTGCGACCCGTCGTCGCGGCGATCAAGGAGTTCTTCGGCACCAGCCAGTCCTCGCAGTTCATGGACCAGAACAACCCGCTCGCGGGCCTGACCCACAAGCGCCGCCTGTCGGCCCTCGGCCCCGGCGGTCTCTCCCGCGAGCGGGCGGGCGTCGAGGTGCGCGACGTGCACCCCAGCCACTACGGCCGGATGTGCCCGATCGAGAGCCCCGAGGGGCCCAACATCGGCCTCATCGGCTCGCTGGCCTCCTTCGCGCGGATCAACTCCTTCGGTTTCGTCGAGACCCCCTACCGTCGGGTCAAGAACGGCAAGGTGTCGGACCAGATCGACTACCTCACCGCGAGCGAGGAGGACGAGTACCTCGTCGCCCAGGCCAACGCGCCGCTGACGAAGGACAACCGCTTCGCCGAGGACCGCGTGCTCGTGCGCCCCAAGGGCGGCGAGGTCGAGCTGGTCGAGCCGGACCGCGTGGACTACATGGACGTCTCGCCGCGCCAGATGGTGTCGGTCGGCACGTCCCTCATCCCGTTCCTCGAGCACGACGACGCGAACCGCGCGCTGATGGGCGCGAACATGCAGCGCCAGGCCGTGCCGCTGCTGCGCTCGCACGCGCCGCTGGTCGGCACCGGCATGGAGAACTACGCGGCGGTCGACGCCGGCGACGTGGTGACGGCCGAGAAGGCGGGCGTCGTCTCGGAGGTCAGCGCGGATGTCGTGGTCGTCCAGCTGGACGAGGGCGGCACCCAGGAGTACTTCCTCCGCAAGTTCGACCGCTCCAACCAGGGCACCAGCTACAACAACCGGGTCATCGTCGAGCAGGGTGAGCGGGTCGAGGTGGGCCAGGTGCTCGCCGACGGTCCCGCGACCGAGAACGGCGAGCTCGCGCTGGGCAAGAACCTGCTCGTCGCGTTCATGCCGTGGGAGGGTCACAACTTCGAGGACGCGATCATCCTCAGCCAGAACCTGGTGAAGGACGACGTCCTCTCCTCGATCCATATCGAGGAGTACGAGGTCGACGCCCGCGACACCAAGCTCGGCAAGGAGGAGATCACCCGCGACCTCCCCAACGTCAGCCCGGAGCTGCTGGCCGACCTCGACGAGCGGGGCATCATCCGCATCGGTGCCGAGGTCGCTCCCGGCGACATCCTGGTCGGCAAGGTCACGCCGAAGGGCGAGACCGAGCTGAGCGCCGAGGAGCGCCTGCTCCGCGCGATCTTCAACGAGAAGAGCCGCGAGGTGCGCGACACGAGCCTCAAGGTGCCGCACGGCGAAGAGGGCACGATCATCGGCGTCAAGGTCTTCGACGCGCAGGATGGCGACGACGAGCTCGGCTCGGGCGTCAACCAGCGCGTGGTCGTCTACATCGCCCAGAAGCGGAAGATCACCGAGGGCGACAAGCTCGCGGGCCGCCACGGCAACAAGGGCGTCATCTCGAAGATCCTGCCCGTGGAGGACATGCCCTTCCTGGCTGACGGCACGCCGGTCGACATCATCCTGAACCCGCTCGGCATCCCCGGCCGGATGAACTTCGGCCAGGTGCTCGAGACGCACCTGGGGTGGGTCGCCCAGCAGGGCTGGAAGGTCGACGGGTCCCCGGCGTGGGCCGCGCGCCTGCCGAAGGCGGCGCTCGCCGCCGAGCCGGGCACGAAGGTCGCCACGCCGGTGTTCGACGGCGCGCTCGAGGAGGAGATCGAGGGTCTGCTCGACTCGACCCTCCCCAACCGCGACGGCGAGCGGCTGATCGACTCCAGCGGCAAGACGCCGCTCTTCGACGGCCGCTCCGGCGAGCCCTTCCCGGAGCCGGTGTCGGTCGGGTACATGTACATCCTGAAGCTGCACCACCTGGTGGACGACAAGATCCACGCCCGCTCGACGGGTCCGTACTCGATGATCACGCAGCAGCCCCTAGGTGGGAAGGCCCAGTTCGGCGGCCAGCGCTTCGGCGAGATGGAGGTGTGGGCTCTCGAGGCCTACGGCGCCGCCTACGCCCTGCAGGAGCTGCTCACCATCAAGAGCGACGACATCCTCGGCCGCGTGAAGGTGTACGAGGCGATCGTCAAGGGCGAGAACATCCAGGAGCCCGGCATCCCCGAGAGCTTCAAGGTGCTGATCAAGGAGATGCAGTCGCTCTGCCTGAACGTCGAGGTGCTCTCGGCCGACGGGCAGCAGGTGAGTCTGCGCGACACGGATGACGAGGTCTACCGCGCCGCGGAGGAGCTCGGCATCAACATCTCCAGCCGCTTCGAGTCGTCCTCCATCGACGACATCTGAACCGGCCCATAACCAGGTATCCGCGAGAGTTCTAGAGAAGAAGAGACAAGTGCTCGAAGCCACCACTTTCGATCAGATCAAGATCGGCCTGGCCACCAGCGCGGACATCCGCGCCTGGTCCTACGGCGAGGTCAAGAAGCCCGAGACGATCAACTACCGCACGCTCAAGCCCGAGAAGGACGGCCTGTTCGGCGAGCAGATCTTCGGACCCTCCCGCGACTGGGAGTGCTCCTGCGGCAAGTACAAGCGAGTCCGCTTCAAGGGCATCGTCTGCGAGCGCTGCGGGGTCGAGGTCACCAAGTCGTCGGTGCGACGCGAGCGGATGGGCCACGTCGAGCTCGCCGCGCCCGTGACCCACATCTGGTACTTCAAGGGCGTGCCCTCGCGCCTCGGGTACCTGCTGGACATGGCGCCGAAGGACCTCGAGAAGGTCATCTACTTCGCCGCCTACATGGTGATCTCGGTCGACGAGGACGCCCGCCACCAGGATCTGCCGGGGCTCGAGAACGAGCTGCGCCTCGAGGTGAAGCAGCTCGAGCAGCAGCGCGACTCCCGCATCGCCACCCGGATGGCGACCCTCGAGGAGGAGCTCGCGGCGCTCGAGGCCGAGGGGGCCAAGAGCGACCAGAAGCGCAAGGTCAAGGACGGCGCCGAGCGTGAGATGACGCAGACCCGGAGGGGCTTCGACGAGCAGATCGCGCAGCTCGAGCAGGTCTGGGACCAGTTCCGCAACCTCAAGGTCGGCGACCTGAAGGCCGAGGACTCGGTCTTCCACGAGCTGCAGGACCGCTTCGGGCTGTACTTCGAGGCGTTCATGGGCGCCGAGGCGATCCAGAAGCGCCTCGACGCCTTCGACCTCGCCGCCGAGGGGGAGCTGCTGCGCGAGCAGATCGCCACGGGCAAGGGCCAGAAGAAGATCCGTGCGATCAAGCGCCTGCGCGTGGTCAGCTCCTTCCTGGCCACCGGCAACTCGCCGACCGCGATGGTGCTCGACGTGGTGCCGGTGATCCCGCCGGAGCTGCGCCCGATGGTGCAGCTGGACGGCGGCCGCTTCGCGACCTCGGACCTCAACGACCTGTACCGCCGCGTGATCAACCGCAACAACCGCCTCCGCCGCCTGCTCGACCTGGGCGCGCCGGAGATCATCGTGAACAACGAGAAGCGGATGCTGCAGGAGGCCGTGGACGCGCTGTTCGACAACGGCCGTCGCGGGCGCCCGGTCACCGGCACCGGCAACCGTGCGCTGAAGTCGCTCTCCGACATGCTGAAGGGCAAGCAGGGCCGGTTCCGCCAGAACCTGCTCGGCAAGCGCGTGGACTACTCGGGCCGGTCGGTCATCGTGGTCGGCCCGGAGCTCAAGCTGCACCAGTGCGGCCTGCCCAAGGCGATGGCGCTGGAGCTGTTCAAGCCGTTCATCATCCACAAGCTGGTGGAGAAGGGCATTGCCGAGACGGTGAAGCGCGCCAAGAAGATCGTGGAGCGCGAGAGCCCCGAGGTGTACGAGATCCTCGAGGAGATCATCCGCGACCATCCGGTGCTGCTCAACCGCGCGCCGACGCTGCACCGCCTGGGCATCCAGGCGTTCGAGCCGGTGCTCGTGGAAGGCAAGGCCATCCGCATCCATCCGCTCGTCTGCGCGGCGTTCAACGCCGACTTCGACGGCGACCAGATGGCGGTGCACGTGCCGCTGTCGTACGAGGCGCAGCTCGAGTGCCGCGTCCTCATGCTGTCGTCGAACAACATCCTGAAGCCGGCCGACGGCCGCCCGGTGGCGGAGCCCAGCCAGGACATCGTGCTCGGCTGCTACTTCGCGACCAAGGCGCCGACCGACTTCGACGCGCTCGTGAAGGACCCGAAGCGCGTGGCCAGGCTGTCGTCGTACGCCCGCGCCGACGAGGTGGAGATGGCGCTGGCGCTCGGCCGCCTGACGACGCACTCGGCGCTGCGGTACCTGGTGCGCGGCGCGGACGGCGAGGCGTCGTGGGTGGTGACGACGGCCGGCCGCGTGATGTTCAGCGAGATCGTGCCGTCGGAGCTGCCGTTCCAGAACCGCGACATGAAGAAGAAGGCGCTGTCGGAGCTGGTGTTCGAGTCGTACCGCGCCGCCGGCCTGGCGACGACGGTGGCGGTCCTCGACCGCCTGAAGGACTTCGGCTTCCGCAACGCCACGCGCGGCGGCGTGTCGATCGGCATCTCGGACCTCGAGATCCCGTCGGAGAAGGAGACGCTGCTCGAGGAGGCGGGGACGCGCGTCGAGCGCTTCCAGAAGGCCTACGCGACCGGCAACATCACGAACGGCGAGCGCTACAACAAGGTGATCGACACCTGGACGCACGCGAACAACGACATCGCCGACGCGATGGTCAAGCGCATGCGCGAGTCGCAGTCCGGATTCAACCCGGTGTTCATGATGTTCGATTCCGGCTCGCGCGGCTCGCGCGACCAGATCCGCCAGCTGGCCGGCATGCGCGGCCTGATGGCGAAGCCGCAGAAGAAGCTGACCGGCGGCATCGGCGAGATCATCGAGAGCCCCATCAAGTCGAACTTCCGCGAAGGCCTGAGCGTGCTCGAGTACTTCATCTCGACGCACGGCGCCCGCAAGGGCCTGGCCGACACGGCGCTCAAGACGGCCGACGC
>JACRGJ010000041.1 GCA_016212425.1 Micrococcales bacterium
CGCACCGAGCTCGCCCGCGACGCGGAGGCTCTCGCGGTCGCACGACGCCAGGATCGCCGAGCGGTCCTCGCCGCGGCTGTACACCGGCCCGACCGTGTGGATGACCCAGCGTGCCGGCAACCGTCCGGCGGTGGTCGCCACCGCCTGTCCGGCCGGCAGGCCGTCGGGCAGCATCGTCGCCCGCAGGCGGCGGCAGTCCGCCAGGATCTCCGGGCCGCCCGCGCGGTGGATCGCGCCGTCGACCCCGCCGCCGCCGAGGAGGCGCGAATTGGCGGCATTGACCACCGCATCCACCTCGAGAGTCGTGATGTCGGCGCGCCGGATGTCGATCTGCGGATGCTCGGACTGCGGCATCCGACGAGGGTACGCTCCGCTCAGCCGCGCGTGCAGCGCCCGGGATCGACGGCGGCGCTGCGCGAGGCGGCCTGCGCGACGACCGGGGCGAGCGACTCGGTGCTCATCGCGTAGCCCAGCTCGTCGTCGTTCGCGTTCTGGGCGAATACGACGCCCGCGACCTGCCCCGCGGGCGTGAGAAGCGGTCCGCCGGAGTTCCCGGGACGCACTGTCGCCGCGAGGGCGTACACCTCGCGGGGGTTGCGTCCGGTGCCGTAGATGTCGTCGACGAGCTCGGTCGAACGGGCGAGCACACGGGCCCCGCCGGAGGTGAAGGGACCGCCGTACGGGTATCCGTCGACGACCCCGTCGTCTCCGACGGCCATCGGCCGGCTCAGGCCGAGGGCCGAGACGTCGAGCCCGGTGGTCGCCAGCACGGCGAGGTCGGCATCCGGATCGAAGTACACCACCCGCGCTTGCACCGCCTGCCCGTTCGGGGCCTCGACCACGGGCTGGTCGACACCCGCCACGACGTGGGCGTTCGTGACGATGCGGTCGGGCGCGACCGCGAATCCGCTGCCGGACTGGTTCTGTCCGCACGCGTAGGCGGTGCCGTTGATGCGCACCACGGACGCGGCGGCGGCACGCAGAGCCGCGCTGGCGGTGTCGACCCGTGGAGCGCCGGGCGAGGTCGCGACGCCGCCGAGCGCCTCGGTGATGCGGGGGAGCCCGTTCTCCAGCGCGAGGGCGCGGAGGCGGGCGAGGCCCGCCTGCACCGGGGCGGGCGTCAATTGGGTGATGCCGCCCGCCACCCACGACTGCCCCGCGGCCGCGCTGACGAGCGGGGCGCCGAGGGCGCCGAGGCCGCCGAGCACGAGGCTGCAGATCAGCGCGGAGACGACGAGTCCGGTGATCGCGCCGACGATCCGGTCCACGATCGCAAGCGGACGAGCGCGGAAGCGGCGTCGGACCGATCTGCCCACCGCGTAGCCGACCGAGTGGCCCAGCGCCAGCAGCAGCACCGTCACGACGATCGTGGCCACCACCCGCCAGAACGGTTCCGAGATGAGCGGCACGAGCAGCGGGATGCCGAAGAACACCGCGACGCCGCCGACCGCGATCCCGATCAGCCCCCCGACGGTGCGGAGGAAGCCCTCGCGGTACCCGACGACGACGTACACGAGGAGGATCAGCACGATCAGCACGTCGAGCAGGCGCGCGGCGAGCATGATTCCCTCCCGAGCGGTTCCCGCGGCCCTCGGGAGACTTCCGCGGCGGCACGCTCCCGGTCATTCTCCCCGTTGCGGACGACGGCGCGGACCGCCCCATTCTGGGGATGCCGTCGGCGAAGAGGCTGGCCTAGCGTCGGAGGTGCCTTGGGGGAGGTGCCGACCGGATGTCCGATGTTCTCGACATGCTCGAATTGCTCGAGTCCGAGGGCTTCGGACGGCGTCCGCAGATCCCCACCGTGCAGACCGCGGCCGTGCCGACACCGGCCGTCCCGCTGGCGCGCACCGAGGATGACGGTGCGACCCTCGTCGCCCGTCCCGCCGGCTTCGGCTGGATCCGCCGCTGTCTCCAGGCGCAGGAGCCGGTCCCGCCGCTCGGCGCCGTGAGCCGGTTGCTGGGCGCCGACCCGCTCGGTCCCGACGCCCGCCACTTCCTGCAGCTCGCGCGGGAGGAGCGCCGCTTCGCCGCGGCGCTGGAGCGCCCAGGATGGACCACCTTGCACTCCCTCCCCACGGAGCGCGACGACGATCTCGATCACCTCGTCGTGGGTCCCTTCGGGATCATGGCGATCAGCACCGTGCATCCCTCGGGCCAGCGGGTCAGGGTCGACGGACGCTCGCTGCGCCTCGGCGAGGAGGTCTCGCGGGTGCTGGATCGGGCCGCGATGCTGCGTGAGGACGTCGCCAGCCGCCTGGGGGTCGCGCTCGGCCGCGAAGTAGAGGTACGCAGCGCCGTCGTCGTGCTCGGGCGCGGCCGGATCGTGGTCGGCGCCCGCCCCGACGTCCCGGTGCTGTCCCCGCATCAGCTCACCCGCCTGCTCTGGCGGCTCGAGCCGAGTTTCACCCCCGACGAGACCACCGAGTTCGCCGACGCCGCGCGCCGCGCCTCGACCTGGCGCGATCGTGCCTCCGTGGCGATCGCGATCCCGACCGAGGACGCGGCGTTCGGCGAGCTCGAGCGGGTCGCCGATGCCGCGCGCCGCCGGCGCACCGTCCTGGAGTCCGTCGGGCTTGCCGCGATCGTCTCCGCGATGGTCGGCGCCGCATCCGGAGCACCGGCCATGATCGTCGCCGCCGTCTCGACCGCCCTCGGCGGCTGATCCTCGGTCCGCGCTCGACGCTGCCCCCTCGGTCGGCGCAGGCTTCGTCCTGCTAACATTGCGAGGTTGCCGTCGAACGGCCGCGGATCAAGAGAGCGGCTCCGCCCCGGAGCACGCACCGCGCAGCGAGAGGAAGGGATCCCATCTATGGCACTGGATTCAGAGACCAAGAAGGCGATCATCGACGAGTACGCCACGCAGCCCGGTGACACCGGATCCCCTGAGGTGCAGGTCGCCATGCTGACCCGCCGGATCAAGGATCTCACCGAGCACCTCAAGGAGCACAAGCACGACCACCACAGTCGTCGTGGTCTGCTGCTTCTCGTCGGCCAGCGCCGCCGCCTGCTGGGCTACCTGCAGGACATCGACATCGAGCGCTATCGCTCGCTGATCGAGCGCCTCGGCCTGCGCCGCTGACCTCGTCGCGGACACCGCGAGCTTCTTCACGACGGCCGTCGTCCTCCGGGGCGGCGGCCGTCCGGCGTCCGCGCCGCACGAGCCGGTGTGCTCGCGCGCCTAGGCTCGAGCCGTGACGGGGGAGCGGCCGACGGCGCGGATGAGCGCCGCGCGCACCGGGATCCTCGTGGCGATCCTCGCCGTGGCGACGCTCGCCTTCACCCCATGGCTCGGGCCGTTCCGGCTGCCCTTCCGTCTCCTGCTCGTGCTCGGGGTGCTCGCGCTGATCGGCAGCTATCTGTGGCCGCGGTGGCAGAGGATCCGCACCCGGCTGAGCGCCCGCCGCCGCGCGTAGCGTGAGCGGCATGGGTTCGATGATCGAGTTCGAGGGAGTGCACGCCTACCGCGCCGGCCCGGTGGGTCCGCCGCGCGGCGGGATGGTGCTGATCCATGAGATCTGGGGGCTGGCGCCGCACATTTGTGCCGTCGCGGATCGCTGGGCGGCGGAGGGCTGGGTCGTGCTCGCCCCGGATCTGCTCTCGGGCGCCGGGGTGACCCCGGAGGCGGGGGAGGAGCTGCAGCGGCTCACCCAGTTCGGCACGGACGAGGAGCGCCAGTCGGCGCAGCCTCGGATGCGGGAGGCGTTCTCGGCGGCCTTCGCCCCCGACGTGGCCCAGGATGCGGTGGCTGCTCTCCGCCGCACGGTCGACGTTCTCGCGCGCGAGCCGGAGCTGCAGGGACGGATCGCCGTCGTGGGCTTCTGCTTCGGGGGCACCTACGCGTTCGAGCTGGCGGCGGCGGACGACCGGATCGCCGCGGCGGTGCCGTTCTACGGGTCGCCGCTGCCGGCCGAGCGCATCCCGAAGGTGCGCTGCCCTGTCCTGGCGATCTACGGCGACCAGGACGAGAAGCTCATGGCGACCCTGCCGGAGCTCGAGGACGCGATGATGGCGGCCGGAAAGGACTTCACCACCCAGGTGTACGCCGGCGCGCAGCACGCCTTCTTCAACGACACCGGCGCCCGCTACGACGCCGAGGCGGCGGAGGACGCCTGGGCCACGGCGAACGCCTTCCTCGCGACCGCGCTCGCGGATCGCGGATGACCCGCGCCGTCCGGTTCCCGCGCTTCGGCGGTCCGGAGGTGCTCGAGGTCGTCGACCTGCCGGAGCCTCACGCGGGCGCCGGCCAGGTGCGGGTCCGCGTCCACGCCGCGGGGCTGAATCCGACGGACTGGAAGAGCCTGTCGGGTTCCGTCGGGCACTACGCGGTCCAGCTGCCGAGCGGCAACGGGAACGACTTCGCCGGGGTCGTCGACGAGGTGGGCGTCGGCGTCGCGGGGCTGGCGGCGGGCGACCGGGTGTTCGGCGGCTGGCGCTTCCACGCGCAGGCCGACCATCTCGTGCTGGCACCGGAGCGGCTGGTGCCGGTGCCGGACGGGCTCGACCTGATCGTGGCGGCGACGCTCGACATCGTGGGCCGCACCGCGCTCGCGGCCCTCGCGGAGGTCCGCGTCGTCGCGGGGGAGACCGTGCTGGTGTCCGGAGCGAGCGGGGGGCTCGGCCAGCTCGTCACCCAGCTGGCGGTGCAGGCGGGCGCGCACGTGCTCGGCACCGGATCCGAGGCGAGCCGCGAGCGCATCCAGGCACTCGGGGCGGAGTGGATCCCCTACGGCCCCGGCCTCGCCGAGCGGCTGCGGGAGGCGAGCCGCCCCGGTCCCGACGGTCGCGCCGGGATCGACGCGGTCCTCGACTGCGCCGGGCACGGGACGGTCGCGGCCGCGATCGAGGCGGGCGTCGCCCCCGCGCGGATCAACACCAACGCCGACCCCGCCGCGATCGCCCGCTTCGGCATCCGGAACGCGGGCGGCCACACGGCGCCCTCGCCGGAGCCGCTGCGGGACCTCGCCGAGCGCATCGCCGCGGGCGGGATCGACATCCGGGTCGCCGCCCAGTACCCGCTGGAGCGCGTGCGGGACGCCTACACAGAGCTGATGCGCGACCACCCCGGCGGGAAGATCGTCCTTCGCCTGTTCTGATCGAGGCATCGGAGACGCGGCGCTACGATCCCGGCATGGCCCTCTTCCGCAAGGAGACCTTCGGCGACCGGTCCCTGCCGAAGGACGACCGCGGGTCCGGCAGCTTCGACGACTACGGATTCGACCTCGTGCCGAAGAGCCGCCGCGTGACGATGCGGCTCGAGGACTCGGCCCCGCACCAGGACGAACTCGCGGACGCCGCCGTGGGCGGGGAGACGGAGATCACCACCGCCACGCCGTCGCGCACCCTTGAGGACGACCGCACGGACGCGCCGATCCCGGTGCGGCTGTTCCTC
>JACRGJ010000042.1 GCA_016212425.1 Micrococcales bacterium
CGACCGCGCGATCGAACGCGAAGGTGGCTCCGCGGTCGAAGAACGAGTCCGGCGTGCGGTTGATCACCGCCATGACGACGACCTGGCGATCGAAGTCGAAGGTGCGACGACCGATCCGCCGGAGGCTCATCCGCTCCGTCCTGTGGTTCCGGATGCGGTGCCGCTGCCCGTGTCGGCCCCAGGCTCCAGGGTCGTCAGCGCACCCCGGAACGCGCTCGTCACCACCCGGCTGGTCGGAAGGCCGAAGCCGCGCAGCGACATGCACAGGTGCTCCGCCTCCAGGATCACGCCGACGCCGCGTGGAGCGAGCTCGGCCTGCAGACGATCGGCGATGGCCTCCGTCAACCGCTCCTGGATCTGCAGATCGGAGGCCTCGACGGTCACGATGCGGGCGAGCGTCGAGAGTCCGACGATCCCCTCGCCGGGCAGGTACCCGAGATGCGCGACCCCGCGGAAGGGAAGCAGGTGGTGCTCGCACAGCGACTGGAAGGGCAGATCGCGCACGATCACCGCCCCGCCCGTCTCGGCCGGCATGAGCGTGGTCGGCGGCAGCGGCTCGGGGCGCAGAAGCTGGGCGAGCGCGGCGGCGACACGCTCCGGCGTGCCGGCGAGACGGTCGACCGAGGTGTCGTAGCCGAGCGCGGCGAGGAACTCGACAACGGCCCGGGATGCCCGCTCCAGGTCCGCCGGGCGAGCGGCTCGTTCGTCTCCCGCCGTCATTCCCTCGACGCTATAGCACCGTGCGGTCGGAGGTGACGGCGTGCGCGCGTGGTCGCCTCCTGCGCACGCCGCACGTTCAGACGGCTTCCAGGGAATCATCAGACACTGGCGGCATGACCGATGGCCCCAAGATCCTCATCGTCGACGACGAGCCGAACATCCGCGATCTCCTCACCACCAGCCTCCGCTTCGCCGGATTCGCCGTACGCGCCGTCGGCAACGGCGCTCAGACGATCTCCGCGGTGCTGGAGGAGGAGCCCGACCTGATCATCCTCGACGTGATGCTGCCCGACATGAACGGCTTCGGCGTCACCAAGCGCCTCCGCGCCTCCGGCTACACCTCGCCCATCCTGTTCCTCACCGCGAAGGACGACACCGAGGACAAGATCACCGGCCTCACTGTCGGCGGCGACGACTATGTGACGAAGCCCTTCTCCCTCGACGAGATCGTCGCGCGTATCAAGGCGATCCTCCGTCGCACCATGCAGGAGGACGACGATGCGATCATCCGCACCGGCGAGCTGTCGATGGATCAGGACACCCACGAGGTCACCGTCGGCGACGTGCCGGTCGAGCTCTCCCCCACCGAGTTCAAGCTGCTGCGCTATCTCATGCTCAACCCGAACCGGGTGCTGTCGAAGGCGCAGATCCTCGACCACGTATGGGAGTACGACTTCAACGGCGACGCCGGCATCGTGGAGAGCTACATCTCCTACCTCCGCCGCAAGCTCGATGCGCACTCGGGCGAGCCGATGATCCAGACCAAGCGCGGGTTCGGCTACATGCTGAAGGCGTCGAAATAGCCGATGCTGCCGGGCTCCGGCCCAGGCGTCATCCCCTAACCTCGGTGTCCATGCGCACGCTGGCCCGGTTCTCGTAGGCGCGCCGATGCACGCCGCCTTCGAGAAGTGGTGGAGCGGGATCTCGCTGCGCACGAAGATCACCGGCGTCACCGTGCTGCTGCTCACCTTCGGGCTCGCGGTCGCGGGCGTCGGCACCGCGAACGTGCTGCGCATCTATCTCGATCAGCAGGACTCGGACAAGGTGTCCTCGCTGGCGTCAGGCCTCGACGGCGCGACCGACGATCAGGTGCTGGGCTGCCAGGTCGACTATTCGCGTCAGGGAACCCTGTTCGAGGTTCTCGACGCGAGCGGCAACCGGATCTGCTCGAACGTCGCCGTCAAGACCGGCCCGGACAACGCGAGCCTCGATCTTCAGTGGGCCAGCGCGAACAAGGGCCAGATCGTCATCATCGCCGACATCAGCGGCCGCCAGCACTGGCGGGTCGTCCCGCAGTTCTGGAAACCGAACGACCTCTCCGGCCAGGTGTACACCGTCGTCATCGGCATCACCACCAAGGACACCGAGGCCCTGGTCGGGCGCTACTCCGCGATCTTCCTCGGCTTCGCGATCGCCGTGATCGTGCTGGGGGCGGCGCTGACGCAGTTGCTGGTCACGAGCACCTTCGCCCCGCTGCGCGACGTGGAGCGCACGGCCGCGCGCTTCGCCGCCGGCGACTACAGCCAGCGTCTCGGCGGGGCCACCCCGAACACCGAGGTCGGGCGACTCAACCGGTCCCTCAACACGATGCTCGCGCGCATCGACATGGCCTTCGCCGATCGCGCACGCACCATCGAGCAGATGCGCCGCTTCGTGGGGGATGCGAGCCACGAGTTGCGCACGCCGTTGGTCTCACTGCGCGGCTACGCCGAGCTGTACCGCATGGGCGCCATCCAGAAGCCGGAGGACGTCGCGCAGGCGATGGATCGCATCGAGAAGGAGGCGATCCGGATGACGGGGCTCGTGCAGGACCTGCTCGAGCTCGCGCGCCTCGACG
>JACRGJ010000045.1 GCA_016212425.1 Micrococcales bacterium
GGACCTGCTGGCCGCCGACATCGCGACCGACTCGTCCGCCAGCGACTCGTCCGGGGACGACTCGTCCGGTGGCGACTCGTCCGGTGGCGACTCGTCCGGTGGCGATCCGTCGTCCGGCGGCGGGGTCTTCCCTGTGCGGCGCACCTTCGACCCGTACTTCTCCCACAGCTGGGCGTCCGGGTTCTCGGAGTTCGCGTCGGGCAACAACCAGGAGTCCTCGTCGGAGGCGGTGACTGCCTGGGCGGGCCTGCGCCTGTGGGCCGACGCCAGCGGAAACGGACCCCTGGCCTCGGAGGCGGCGTGGATGCAGAGCGCAGAGGCCGCATCCGCCCTGGCGTACTGGGTCGACCCGGCGCTGACGGGCGAGCAGTTCCAGGGCTTCCAGCGCGACATGGTGTCGCTGAACTGGGGCGGCAAGCGCGACTTCGCCACCTGGTTCTCCGCGGAGCCGAGCGCGGTGATCGGCATCCAACTCATCCCGATGAGCCCCAGCTCGGGCTACCTCGCCGGCGCGGGGTCGGGCGGAACGCTGCGGATCACGACGCTCTCCGATGCCGCGCTCGGCGCCGGACCCGCCGCGTCCCTGTCCGACTACGCCCTGATGTACCGGGCGCTCGCCGGTGCGTCCGCGGCCCAGGATGCGCTGACCGAGGCCCGTCGGATTCCGCAGACCGTCATCGACAACGGCAACTCGCGCACCTACCTGCTCGCCTACATCATGTCCGCGGCTGGCCGAGCGTCGTGAGCCCGCCGACCCGCCCCGGCAATCGGCTGACCGCGCTGCTCGGCAACCTCGCCATGTGGGGAGCGCTGCTCGGGGTCGTCGCCTTCGGCGGCTGGGCGGTGCTGACCCTCGTCTCTGGGATCCTCCCGTAGGGGCGAGGAAGCGCTGGTGGACGCCGCACGGGGAGCCGGGTCGATGCGATCCTCCGAACCCGCTGTGCAGGTCCCCCCGGCAGTGCCGATCAGAGCGAGCGTGGACGCATGACGACCCCAACCACATCCCGAACCGGCTATGCCGCGACCCCCGTGCAGAAGGCCGCCCTCATCGTCGGGATCGTGTTCCTGCTCGTGGGGCTGGCCGGGTTCATCCCGGGTCTCACTGACTTCAATTCTTTCCAGTTCGCGGGCACCGGCTCCCAGGCCCTCCTGCTCGGACTGTTCCAGGTGTCGGTGCTGCACAATCTTGTCCACCTGCTCTTCGGCGTCCTCGGGGTGGCGCTCGCCCGCAGCTCCTCCGGCGCGCGCGGCTACCTCATCTGGGGCGGAGTGGTTTACGCGGTGCTGTGGCTCTACGGCCTCATCGTGCCCGGCGACAGCGCGGGCAACTTCGTCCCGCTCAACGGCGCCGACAACTGGTTGCATCTGCTGCTGGCGGTGGGCATGATCCTGCTCGGCGTGGTGCTCGGGCGCCGCGGCGCCCGTACCTGAGCATCGCGAAGTCGTCGATACTGCGGCCTGGTGAGGTATCGGGGGGTGCCGCGCCTTGTCTATAGCTTACTAGCCAGAAAAGTCTAGCGCGATATAGACTGACGGCGTGAAGAAGGCGGACCTTGAGAAGCGGATCAAGGCCCTCGCCAAATCTCACGATGTCGAATGGCTACACCTGGGCGGCACGAAGCATGACAAGTACAGCCTGAACGGGATTGTCATCGTGATCCCCCGGCATCGCGAGATCGGCGAGGCCTTGGCGGCGAAGATCCTCAAGGACTGCCACAAGGCTCTCGACAACTTGGATGATTGACATGACCATGCGAAACGCAGAACGGTACGAGGTAACTGTCCGCAGGGACGGGCGCTTCTGGTACATCGAGGTCCCCGCGCTCGACGGTGCAACCCAGGCGCGCAACCTCGGTGAGGTCGAGGAGATGGCGAAGGACTACATCGGATCGATGATCGACGTCCCCGTGGATCGCGTCGAGGTCGAGGTGGCGATAGAGCTACCCGCCGACGTCCGAGCGCATCTCGCGGCGGCATCCGCGCTACGTGAGGAGGAGGCCCACGCCCGAACCCGCGCCGCCGAGGAGTCTCGCGCTGCGGCTAGAGCATTGAAGTCTCGCGGCCTCACCGTTCGAGAGGTCGGTGCCGCTCTTGGCATTTCACACCAACGAGCCCAACAACTCATCAGCGCCTGATTCAACGGTTGATCGTGGTGCCCGCGTAAATAGGTTCGGCGCGCTCCGAACCACCCATGCCTTACGATTCCAGGGTCCGCAGCGATGATACACAGAGGGCGATGCGTGTAAGGCTCCGAATTCTGCCCGGAAGGGCCTCCTGAGCAAGGTGCGGCGGCGGCGTCACGGGACCCCTAGTCCATGACCACCGCGAGGAGCTTCGGGCGATACAGCCGGTCTGGGTCGGACCGTCCTGTCACAATGACGTCGTGAAGTTCCTCGAGCAGCTTCCTGCGAAGGTCAAGGTGAACGCGCGGTCGAAGGAGGTCGCGTCCCAGCGCGAACACATCGCATCGCTAGAGGGCGAAGCGCCTCGGGGTGTCGAGGGTGGGAGGCCTCAAGTCAGCGCGCGGATGGCTGATGTATTGCGTCGGATGGGACAGGAGGCCCTGCCACGCCTCCGCGAGTCGCTCGCTGATGCAGAGCGTCTGCTTGCGACGCGGGGCGACACTACCAAGCTCACCGTGTCGCAATTACCCAGTAAGGGCGGCAGGATTACGGAAAGAGAATCTGTTTGGTGGATCCCCTCCAACGACTGGGAGGCATCCGTCGAAACGCCGATTCGTATCGCCGCGACCGCGGAGCACATCAAGTATTATTCTGCCGGCAGCGACATCGGCACGGACGACGACGATGACGAGCCAGTTCTCTTCATCCTGTGGATCGTGGAGGGCAAGGTCTTCTTAGCCAACGACGACGATTTGACACCGGGCGACGTCAAGGCGCTCGTCAATCAGCAGAAAAGCACTCGTCGGCTTGCGCTAGAGAAGGCACACGCGCTGCAGGCGATGACTGAGCAGCTGGACAAGCCTCGTCGACGCGGTCGCATCCCGCAAGAGGTTCGTATCGAGGTCTGGCAACACGATCAAGGGAGATGCGTTGAGTGCAAATCGCAAAATGACCTAGAGTTCGACCACATCATTCCGTTTGGCATGGGCGGCTCCAACACGGCGCGCAATCTGCAGCTGCTCTGCGGGAGTTGCAACCGGGTCAAGGGTATGACGCTCGGCTGAGCGGCCCAGTGTTCGCGGCGAGCTGATCGCGCTGGACCGCGACCCACCTCGATGCCGAGCAAGTCGTTCGACCGGCCTGTTTCGAGAGCGGGCGCGAGGATGTTGTCGCGCTGGATAACGACTGCGTAGCTGCGGTGATGCACCACGACTCCGAGTAGCGCCGCCGATGACCGAAACATGTGCGATGGCGCACGACCCGGTCTACCTGATCGACGCGATCGTGGCTTCGGCGTCTGCGACCAGCAGGAACATGGCGCGTTTCGCAGCGGGCGGCATCCGCTCGAATCCGAACTTCCGGTAGAAGCGTTCCGCATCATCATTCAGCGCGTCGACTACGAAGGCGCGGGCGCCGAGGATCCGAGAGGCTTCGATTCCCTTCAGCGCCGCGTTCTGGAGAAGAGATGCGCCGAGCCCGTGTCCCTTGAAGCGTTCATCGACCGCGAGCCGCCCGATCAAGATGACCGGGATCGGGGACGGCATGTTCCGTTTGACCCGACCTGGCACGTCTTCCAGAGCCAGCGCGCTCGCCGACATGCAGTAGTAGCCGGCCACGTCGCCCGACTCCTTCTCGATGGTGACGAAGGTGCGTGAGGCGCCCGTGGTCTCGTTCTTGAGTGCTCGAAAGCGTAGCCACTCGTTCAGAGACGGTGCGCCGCAGTCGAACGCGACGAACTTGTCCCCGTCGGTGAGAGCGCGGGGTGAGCCGAACGTGCTCAATCCGAGAACACGCTCGGGCGCTTGAGCAGGTCGGCGAGGCCGCTGACGGGCTTCGCCGGTCGGTCGAGGATCTCGTTGAACGCATCCCAGGACTTCTTGGAAAGGTGGAGCTCGCGCTCGAACCGGATCACTTCCTCGGCCTCCCGGATGAGCACGCTCAGAGAGAAGTCGGTCACCGTGCGGCCCGAGAGCGCGGCCGCCCGTTCGATCTCGGACTTCTGGTCGCTCGTGAGGCGCAGCTCGAGTCGGTCGGACTTGGTCGTATTCGCCATATATGGAAGCGTACGGCTATTTGCCGTACAAGATGTGAGTGGATGGTGGTCTGTGGTGGTACGACTCCGAGATCCACCTCGCCTACCGAGCGGGAGTAGACAACCTGCCGCTGGAGAATCCGCTGTCCGAACCCGCTGTGCAGGTTCCCCGAGCGCCGCCGATCGGAGCGCGCGTGGATGCATGACGGTTGCACCCACTTCTCAAACCGGCTGCCTCGTCCATCTGCTCTTCGGCATCTTTGGGGATGACGCTCGCCCGCAACCTCCCGCGCACGCGGATACCTCATCTGGGGCCCGAGTGGTCTACGCGGTGCTGTAGCTGCATGGCGTGATCGTGCCAGGCTACAGCGCGGGCGACTTCGTGCCGCTCAACGGTGCGGACAACTGGCCGCATCTGCTCCTCACGGTGGGCATAATCCTGCTCGGCGTGGTCCTCGGGCGCCGCCGCGGTGCCCACACCTCAGCCCCGGAGGCGTCGAGTCCCGGCGGTGTAGGTGATCGGAGCAACCGTGGCTTCGGCGTCGGAGACGAGCGGGTGGATTAGGTTCGGGCGCGTCATGGATGCTCTCCGCAAGCGGCTCAAGGAGACATTCGCGTGGGTGGGTGACGCCGGAACCTCGAACCTGAGCGCGGACCGTTCGGGATGGGTCCGAGATGCTCAGGTGGTCGACGAGATCGGGGCCGCACTCGCGGGTCTCTTTCCGGACGCCGATCCGACCGTTGTGCTCGCACCGCAAAGCAGCGGCTTCCTCTACGGGCCGCTGGTCGCGCAGAGCGCCGGCGTCGGGTTTGTCGGCGCATCGAGGAGACGCCCTCTTGCCGACAGCGACACCTGGTCCGTCGCAACAACTCCTCTCGACTACGCGGGCCGGAACATGAAGTTGGGATTTCGGACGAGCTTGATCACCGGTTCCGATCGCGTTCTGATCATTGACGACTGGACTGACAGCGGCGGCAACTGCTCGCACTGAAGACGTTGGTCGAGAAGTCGGGAGCCCGGTACGTAGGTGCAGCCGTTATCGTCGACGCGCTTACCGATCACGGTGTCCGACGGACTCTCGGCCTTCGATCGCTTCTGAATGTTCGCGAGCTCTAGCAGGCGGAGCCGAATCGTCACGCCGATGACCGCAGTAGCAAGGGAGGAAGACGGTGGGCCCGGTGGGGCTCGAACCCACGACCCGCGGATTAAAAGTCCGATGCTCTACCGACTGAGCTACAGGCCCGACCGCTCCAGGGTAATCGGCGCGCGCATCCGCACTGAGACATCCGCGGGCGCGGCAGTAGACTGCGCTTCGTGCCGCAGATACGGATCGGGGAGGCCGCCGGGTATCTCGGCGTCAGCGACGACACGGTGCGTCGCTGGGTGGACCAGGGGCGCCTGACCGGCGCGGCGGACAGCGCCGGACGTGCCGTGGTCGACACGGCAGAGCTGGCGCGCCTCGCCCGCGACACCTCCCGAAGAGCGGAGGACCCGTCGGTGGTGGAGCGCTCGGCCCGCAACCGCTTCGTGGGCATCGTGACGGAGGTCGTGGCCGACACGGTGATGGCCCAGGTCGAGTTGCAGTGCGGTCCGTTCCGGGTGGTGTCGCTCATGTCCAGCGAGGCCGTGCGCGAGCTCGACCTGCAGGTCGGGTCGATCGCCGTCGCGGTGATCAAGGCGACGATGGTGGTCGTCGAGACGCCGCGACAGGCGGCGACGAAGGGACCGCGGTGAGGGGCGCATCCGCCGCGACCGGCGCCGTGGCCGCCCTCGCGCTGCTGGCCGGATGCGCCGGCGCGGCCCCGGCGCCGAGCCGCTCACCCGCGTCCGCCGCGAACCTCACCGGCAGCGTCACCGTGTTCGCCGCCGCGTCCCTCACCGCGACGTTCACCATCCTGGCGACGGACTTCGAGAAGGCGAACCCCGGCGTCACGGTGCGCACCAGCTTCGCCGGCTCGGGCATCCTCCTCACCCAGATCCAGCAGGGCGCGCCCGCCGACGTGTTCGCCGCCGCCGACACGCGCACGATGCAGAGCCTCGCCGACGGCGGTGCGCTCGCCGGCGCCGCGACGGACTTCGCGACCAACACCCTCGAGGTCGCGACGCCGCCCGACAACCCCGCCGGCATCCGCACCTTCGCCGACCTCGCGAGGCCGGGGGTGAAGACCGTGATCTGCCAGGCGGCGCAGCCGTGCGGCGCCGCGGCCGCCGCGGTTCAGAAGGCGGCCGGCGTCACGCTGGCGCCCGTGTCGGAGGAGCCGTCGGTGAGCGCGGTGCTCACCGCGGTCACGACGGGGCTGGCGGATGCCGGACTCGTCTACCGCACCGACGTGCGCGGGGCGGGCGCGAAGGTCCGGGGCATCGAGTTCGCCGAGTCGGATCGCGTCGTCAACACCTACCCGATCGCCGTACTGAAGGGCACGCGAAACGCGGCGGCGGCGCGCGCGTTCGTCGGCTACGTCACCGGCGCCCCGGGGCGGAAGCTGCTGAGGGCCGCGGGGTTCGGGTCGCCGTGAACCCCGGTGCGCGGGTGCCGGCCTGGCTGATCGCGATCGGAGCGCTCGGCATCCTGTTCATCGTCGTGCCCCTCGGCGGGATGCTGGCGAACGTCGACTGGCCGCATTTCGGGTCGCTGCTCGCCCAGCCCGCCTCCGTCTCGGCCCTCGTGCTGAGCCTCGGCACGTCCTCCCTCGCGACGCTGCTGTGCGTGCTGCTCGGCGTGCCGGTCGCGGCGCTCCTGGCCCGGCTGCGCTTCCCCGGCCAGCGGGTGCTCCGCGCGCTGGTGCTGCTGCCCCTCGTACTGCCCCCGGTGGTCGGCGGGATCGCGCTGCTCTACACCTACGGGCGGCGCGGGCTGCTCGGGCCCGCGCTCGGCGCCGCGGGCATCGAGCTCGGGTTCTCCACCGCCGCGGTGGTGCTCGCCCAGACCTTCGTCGCGATCCCGTTCCTCATCCTCAGTGTCGAGGGTGCGCTGCGCACCGCGGGCAGTCGGTACGAAGCCGTGGCGGCGACCCTCGGCGCCCGCCCCTCCCGCGTGCTGCTGCGCGTGACGCTGCCCGTGATCGCCCCGGCACTGGTCTCCGGCACGATCCTCTCCTTCGCCCGCGCGCTCGGCGAGTTCGGTGCCACCATCACCTTCGCGGGCAGCCTGCCGGGCACCACGCAGACGCTGCCGCTGGCGCTCTACTTCCAGCTGCAGACCGACCCCGCCGCGGCGGTGGCGCTGTCGCTGCTCCTCGTCGCGGTGTCGGTGCTCATCGTCGGCGTCGCCTACCTGCGGCGCGGCCGGATGCGGGTGCTGTGAGCACCGTGACCGCGGACGGCGGCGGCGCACCGGTTCTCGAGGTGCACGCCGAGGTCGACGCGCGGCGGACGGTGCTCGACCTCGAACTGGCGGAGGGGCAGACGGTGGCGGTGCTCGGGCCGAACGGCGCCGGGAAATCGACCCTGCTCGCGGTGATCGCGGGGCTGCTCGTGCCCGACCGCGGACGGGTACGCCTCGGCGGCGTCGTGCTCACCGATGTCGAGCGCCGCATCCGGATGCCGCCGCATCGCCGCCGCATCGCGCTGCTCGCCCAGCAGCCCGCCCTGTTCCCGCACCTCTCGGTGCTCGGCAACGTCATGTTCGCGGCGCGCTCCGCGGGAGTCCGCGGGCCGGCGGCGCGGACGGATGCCCGGCGTCGCCTCGAGGAGGTGGGTGCGGGCGCGCTCGCGGACGCGCGGGCAACGGAGGTCTCCGGCGGGGAGGCGCAGCGCATCGCCCTCGCCCGGGCGCTTGCCGCCGATCCGCGCCTTCTTCTGCTCGACGAGCCCCTCTCCGCGCTCGACGCCGGCGCCGCGCCCCCGGTTCGCCGGGTGCTGCGCACGGTGCTCGCCGGGCGCTCCGCGGTGCTCGTCACCCACGACCCGCTCGACGCGTGGGCCCTCGCTGACCGGGTCGTGGTGCTCGAGTCGGGTCGGGTCGTGGAGACGGGGTCGACGGATGCGGTGCTGCGGCATCCGCGGTCGGCGTTCGCGGCCGAGCTCGTGGGGCTGAGCATCGTCCGCGGCATCCGCACCGCGCCGGGCATCCGCGTCCCGGACGGCCGGGAGGTGCCCGCCGCGCCGGCCGCGCCCGCGGCGATCGGCGCGGCGGCGGTGGCCCCCGTGCGTCCCTCCGGTGTGCGAGTCGCGGGTCCGGCGGAGGGCGTCCCCGCGATCATCACGGCGCTGGAGCCGCGGGGCGACGTGCTCCGCATCCGCACCGACTTGGTCGCCGCGGATGCTCCGCCCTGGGCCGCCGGTGAGCTGCGCGAGGGCGACCGGATCGGCCTCGAGATCGATCCGGGGGCGGTGGACGTCCGGGAGCTTTAGCGCGATCCGGTGTCCGTCGGCGCGTACTGCACCACGGTCACATCGGTGAAGTGCCACTCGCCCACCGGCTGCCAGCCGATCAGCCCCAGCACCGCGGTGTAGGAGGGGCGCCGGTCGCGCTTCACGCTGGTGACGAGGTACGCGGTGTCGGCGCCCGACAGCGCCGCGACCGAATCGACCAGCCGTCCGCGCTCCTCCCACAGCTGTCCGGTCTGCGCCGCGGGCACCCGCAGAGTCGGATCGATCGTGCCGGCGAAGGCATCCGGGTAGGCGTACGCGATGACGCGCGTGCTGGCGGTCGGGTGGTAGCGCACGGGGCCGTACAGGATCGCCGTCCGCACCGGATCGGCGGCGCGCCGCTCGGCGATGAAGGCCGCCACCTGCGACCAGGAAGCGCCCTGCTTTGCGCCGGGCACCCGCTCCTCGACGATCATGTTCGGCAGCGCGAGGACGAACACCACCCCGAGGGCGACCCGGCGGATGCCGGGCCGCGGCATCGCGGCGCGCGCGGCGGCCGCGGCCACCGCCACGGCGGGTGCCGTGAAGGTGAGGTACCGGGGCGAGTAGAGCGGCGAGTACACGGCGGTGGCCGCGAGGAGGACGGCGGTCGGGACGACGAGCACCGGGACGATCCACGCCGCCAGCTCCGAGCGACGCCGGACCAGGACGATCACTCCCGCGACGATGAGCCCCCAGAACAGCACCGCGAGCGGCACCGATCCCCAGAACCACTGGGTGCCGAGCACCCGGCGGAGAGTGCCCCAGTCCAGTTGCGGCACCCATTTGAGCTGCGACTTCTGCTCCCGGGCGAGGAGCACGAGAGGCAGGGTCGCCGCTGCCGCGGCGGCGACGGCGAGCGTCCACCCGATGCCGTCCCGCAGTCGGACCCGGCCGCGCCGGGCGAGCAGCGCCAGCGTCACGGCGTGCGCGAGGGGGACGAGCGCCAGGTAGAGGAAAAGGGCGACGCCGAACGCCGCCACGAGCGCGTAGAGCGCCCACCAGCGTAAGCGGTGCGAACGCAGCGCGAGCCACAGCACCGCGCTCAGCGCGACAGTCACGAGCGCACCGAGCGCGTAGGAGCGGCCCTCGCCACCGGCCCAGGCCACGCGGGGGATGAGCGGGTAGAGCACCCCGGCCAGGACCCCCATCCGCGCTCCGACAGCCGACCGCAGCACCAGCACGAGCACGGCCGAAGTGGCTCCGACGGCCAGCGCGCTGGGGAGGCGCAGGGTGACGGGGGAGTAGCCGACGAGGTCGAACCAGACGTGCATCAGCGCGTAGAACCGGCCGTGCACGGCGTCGACGTTGCGCAATTCGTCGGCCAGCTGGGCCCAGCTGCGCGTCGCGGAGGTGATGGTCGCCGCCTCGTCGTACCAGACCGAGGGGACCCCGTTGCCGATGCCGACGTAGAGGGTGGCCGCGAGCCCCACCAGGAGCGGTGCGCCGGCCCGCGGCATCCGGATCCGGCGTCGCGAGGCGGCCAGCTGCCGGGGCCCGGCCGCTGCGCGAGGCCGTTCGACGACGAGGACCATGGGTGTCTCCAGTATGCGGAAGGGGCCC
>JACRGJ010000046.1 GCA_016212425.1 Micrococcales bacterium
GAAGACGACGCGCCGGACCCCCTGCGCGCGCGCGGCCTGTAGCACGTTGAGCGTCCCCTCGATGTTGACGTCGTGCGTCTCCTGGGGGTGCTCGATGGAGTACGGCACGGATACGATCGCCGCCTCGTGGAAGACCACCTCGCAGCCGGCGCTCAGCTCGGCCACCTTGCGGGCGTCGCGGACGTCGCCGATCGCGAGCTCGACGTCGCGCGCCACGTGGGCGAGGTTCTCCTTCTTGCCCGACGAAAGATCGTCGAGCACCCGGACCTGGTGACCGCCCTGCACGAGCCGCGTCGCGATGTGTGAGCCGATGAACCCCGCGCCTCCGGTGACGAGTGCCCTCATGTGGGCGAGCCTAGCGCACGGGTGCTAGACTGGCTGCCCATGAAGTCGGCCGTGGCCGCGGTTGCGCTGGCGTCGATGGCGACCCTGGCGGCCGGCTGCGTGATCACCTCGAGCGACTCGTGCTCGAACTACTGCTCCGACACCTGGTACCTGAACAAGTGCGTCGACGGCACGCTGTACGGCACGGACTGCAACCTCGAGTGCATGGGGCAGACCTGCGACGACGGCACCCCCGCCGTCGCGGGTGAGTGCGCCCCCCAGGGGGAAGGCGACTGCGTGTGCTGGTGCGCGGACGCGTTCGACGAGTGCCTCGACGACCACACGATCCGCTTCACGCGCGACGAGGTCACGTACGAGTTGGACTGCCAGAAATCGTGCGACGGGCCCTGCGACGCCGCCGCCCGCGCGTGCGCGTGCCCTTAGAGCGAGCCGTCAGAACCTGTGAACGGAAACCTACCGCGGCCGCCGAGCCTGCATCAGGCCGTCCGACGGGACGCCCGCGGCACCTCGCGGCGGAGGTCCCCTGCGACGGGGCTCTGCCAGGCTCTGCCCCGCCTCAGGCGGCCCTGCGGTCCTGCGCCGCGATCTGCCACGGTCTCGACGCCCTCGCCACGGCTTCTGTCCCCAGGTTCTGACGGCTCGCTCTCAGCCCAGCCCGTACTGCTGCACCTTCGCGATCAGGTTCGAGCGGCTGATCCCGAGCTCCTTGGCGAGCTGCGACTTGTTGCCGTTCGTTCGCTCGAGGCCCTCGCGCAGGATCTGCCGCTCGAGGTCTTCGAGCGCTTGCCGCAGGCTCGAGCCCGCGACCTGGCGCGGAGCCGGCGACTGGCTCGGGCGCGCCTCGCGGGCGATCTCCTGGAGGCGCGGAGACAGTAGGTCGACGTCGATCTCGTCCTCGCCGCTGCCCAGCACCACCAGGCGCTCGATCTCGTTCTCCAGCTCACGGACGTTGCCGGGCCAGTGGTAGTCCTCGAGCGCCTGCTGCACGGCGCGCGACAGTCGCAGCGGCTGGGCCCCGCGCTGCTTGTTGTGGCGCGCCAGAAAGAAGTCGACGAGCAACGCCACGTCGCCCTCGCGATCGCGCAGGGGCGGCATGTTGATGCGGATCACGTTGAGCCGGTAGAACAGGTCCTCGCGGAACTCGCCGTTCTGCACGGCGGCCTGTAGATCCTTGTTCGTGGCGGCGACCACGCGGACGTTGGCGCGCCGCTCGGTCGTGCCGCCGACGGGCGTGAAGGTGCCGTCCTGAAGGACGCGCAGGAGCTTCACCTGCAGCGAGGGGCTCATGTCCCCGACCTCGTCGAGGAAGAACGTGCCGCCGTCCGACACCTCGAACAGCCCCTTCGTGTCCTTGACCGCGCCCGTGAAGGCGCCGCGCACGTACCCGAACATCGCGCTCTCGAGCAGCGTGTCCGTCAGGGCGGAGCAGTTCTGCGCGACGAACGCCTTGTTCTTGCGCGGGCCGCGGGTGTGGATCGCGCGCGCGACGAGCTCCTTGCCCGTGCCGCTCTCGCCGAGGACGAGCACGGTGGACTCGGACTGCACGACCTTCTCCAGCACCCGGTAGAGCGCCTGCATCGGCGCCGAGCGTCCGAGGATGCCCTCGAAGGTCGGCTCGGGCGTCACGCGCTTCGCGGCCGCCATCCGCTCGGCCAGGAAGGACGCCACCTCGGCCGCGGCGAGATCGAGCAGCTCCTGCAGCTCGCCCATGCGCTCGGGAGCGACGATCGGCACGGACCGCAGGGCAGCTTCGAGATCGGCGGGCGACTCCGTGAGAACGCCCGTGCGCGTCGCGATGGCGGCGCGGGCCTCCTCGTCCGGTGGCGCGGGGACGAACCCGGACGTGAACACGTGCGCCACGACCTCCTGCCGGACCCGTGCGGGCACCGAGAGGATTCCGAGGCCCATGTGGCAGCGCGATCTCGCGGCTCCGTTGTCGGCCGCGCGCGCCGCGCGATAGCTCTGGTTGCACGCCTTGAAGCCCGGCCGCGAGAACAGCGCGATCTTGCAGATCCCGCACGGCGCTGCCATGACCCGGTCGTCTTCGTGCTCGATCGGCACGCCCGCGGCGGTCGCGAGCCCGAGGCGCAGGCCGAACCTGCGCTGCACGAGCTCCCCGAGCACGCGGACGCCATGCAGAGACTCGCAGCGCTCCAGGGAAACCATCGGGGACCGGCAGTATACCGGGGTCTCCACGCTTCGTGAATCGATGTCCGACGTGGACCTACATCTGTTGGCGACCGTGCATCCGGAAGGGGTCCCCGCGCCACGTTTCCGCGTTTTTTCCGCGGCCGACTTGATCCGTGCGAGGATCTCTGACTCACTTGGAAGGGCCCATGCGGCGGCAGGGGCAGAGCACAGAGCTGAAGCCCGGAGACATTCCGAGCCTGGATACCCTCATCGAGGGGCCGGACAAGCCCGCGGCCGACCCTCGTCATGAGGCCAGCGCGCCCGTTCCGCGCAGGCCGGTCGCGGTGTCGCGGCCAATGCCGACCCTCACGGACGATCCGCCGACGATCGTCGCAGGCGGGCAGCAGGCCCCGGCCTCGGCGCCGGTAGGCGCGGAACCGCCGACCGTGCCGGGGCTGCGCTCGGGCGCGCGCCCCACCTACGAGGACCCTCCGACCGTGCCCGGCAGCGTCGGCCGTCCGGGCACGCCCGCGAGCGGCGTCCGACCGTTGGCGAAGTCGCGCGCCGCGCCGCCGAGCGCGGGGCCGCCGCATTCCACGCTGCGTGGCGTGCCGCCGGTGGGAGAGGATCCGCCGACCGTCGTCGCGACAGGGCGGGCGCGCGCCTCCGTCGAGGCCCACCCGACGTTCTCGGACGAGGACGAGTCGACGATCGTCGGCTCGCCCCCGGACCTTGCCGACTTCACGCCTTCGTCGCCGGTGGGCGACGAGGTGCTGCGGCGCATCGGCGTCGAGATCGAGGCGATGATCGATCAGCACCCGACGGTCGTCCGGGACGTCGTATCGGCCGCTCCGGTCAGCCAGTCGATCCCCGCGCGTGCCGTGATCCCCGCGCCGATGCCGCAGGCCTACCCGCCGGCCACCCTGGACGCGTGGGACGGCGATCCGACGCCGGCCGCGCTGATCATGCCGTCCGCGCAGCCGGCGCCCCCGGCCGAGCCGATCGTCTTCGACGGCGGCACGGACCCGAGCGCGCGCTCGCTCATGACGCGGTTGCCGGCGGCCCCGCTGCCTCCGCCGGCCGACGCGAGCGCGGTTCCGGCGAGCCGGCAGCGGAGCCTGCCGACGGAGCAGATCGGGCTGCTCGCAGCAGGTCAGGCGGGGGCGATCGGGGGCACGGACGCGAACCTCAGGAGCCCGACGCGCCGCCTGGTGCCGCTCGCGATCGTCGGGATCGTCCTCGTCCTCGGCGGCGTTCTGTTCGGCGTGTATCACGCGCAGAAGACCGAGGCCGATGCGGTCGAGGCCGCGCTGCGTGCCGTCCACGATGCGCAGGAGTCCGCGCAAGAGGCCAAGCGCATCGCGAAGCGGGCGCGCGACGCGCAGCGAGCCGCGCAGCAACAGCAGCAACAACAACAGCAGCAGCTCGCCGTGCCGGTCGGCGCGCCCCCTGCGGCGGCGCTGCCGCCTGGTGTCGTCCTGCCGGTCGCGCCGGGCGTCGCACCCGTCCTCACGTCGACCGTGCCGGGGGCCATCCCCGCGCCGGCCCTGCCGGGCGCCGGCGTCGTCACGCCCCCGGGCGCCGCGCCAGTGCCTGCACCGGGCGTCCCTGGCCAGATGCCGCCGCCCGTCGGCGCGGCGCCGCCACCGCCGACTCCTGCCGTGCCGCTCACGGCCGTGCCCGCCGCGCCGGCCGCTCCCGACGTGCCCGCCGCGACCTCCAACCCGGCTGCGCCCGAGCCGCCGGCCGCACAGCCCGAGCCGCGACCGCCGCGTCCGCGTGCCGTGCC
>JACRGJ010000047.1 GCA_016212425.1 Micrococcales bacterium
CGCGCCGCGGCGCGCTATCTCGCGGTGCAGTGGTGCCTTCAGGACGCCGAGCTGCGCCTCCGCGCCGGTCCCGACGAGGAGTGGGCCGATCCCGTCCGGGATGCGGTGCCGGGCGAGTCCGGCACGATCAGCGCGCACCGCCCTGGTCCCGCGGGGCTGGTCGCCCGCGTCACCTGGACCGGCGAGGGCGTCGAGGCTGCCGAGGCGGTGCTGCGGATCGGTGGGCTGGAGCCCGCTCGCGTGCGGATGCACGGCCGTGAGCTGCCCGTCCGCGAGCTGGCCATCGGGATGCTGGCTGCGACGGCGGCTCGCGCCGCGCTCGAGCGGGGGCGGGCGACACGACCCGGCCCTCGCGATCTCCCTCCGGCCGAGGTGCGGCTCGAGGATCTGGCGGTGCTGGAGGAGCCGACCGGTGCCGGACTCGGCGCGGCGATCGGATGCGACGGCGAGGGCGCCGTCTGGGTCGACCTCGTGCGCGACGGCCCGCACGCGGTGATCGGCGGCACCACCGGGTCGGGCAAGAGCGAGCTCCTCATCAGCTGGATCCTTGGGATCGCCGTCCGGCATCCGCCCGATCGGGTCGCCTTCCTCCTCGTCGACTTCAAGGGCGCCTCCGCGTTCGCTCCCCTCGGCGGGCTGCCGCACGTCGTCGGCATCGTCAGCGATCTGGACACGTCGGTGTCCCGACGTGCGACGCAGAGCCTCCGCAGCGAACTCCTCCGGCGGGAGCGCCTCCTCGCCGACGCCGGAGCGCGCGACATCGATGCGGTCCCGAGCATCGGCCGGCTGGTGGTCGTCGTGGACGAGTACGCGGCGCTCGTCGCCGAGCACCCCGAGCTGCACGAGCTGGTCGGCGACCTGGCCGCACGCGGTCGGTCGCTCGGCATCCACCTCATCCTCTGCAGTCAACGACCCGGCGGCGTGATGCGCGACGCGGTGCTCGCCAACGCCGTGATCCGCATCTGCCTCCGGGTGAACAACCGCGGCGACAGCCTCGCGCTGATCGGCACCGACGCGGCCGCGTCGCTGCCCGCGACTCCCGCCGGGCGCGGCTTCCTCGCCGTCGGCGGGGCGGAACCCGTCCCCGTTCAGTTCGCCCGGTCGGCCGAGTCCGACCTCCGGGGAGTCGAGCTGCGCCACCAAACCTCGGCGCCCCCGCCTCGCCCGTGGGCGGAGCCGCTGCCGGAGCACATCGACCTCGCCCGGGTGCCCGCGTCGGAGGACGGCGTCGTGTTCGGTGTCGTGGACCTGCCGGACGAGCAGCGGACCGCGCCCGCGGTGTACCGGCCCGAGCGGGACGGGACGCTGCTGGTCGTCGGCGGTCGAGGAGCCGGCACCAGCACCGCGCTGGCCGCCCTCGCGACCGCACTCGGGGACAGGGCGGTCGTGGTGCCCGCGGAGCCACCGGACGCCTGGGCGACACTGCGCGCCGTCCTCGATGCGGAGCGCCCGGACGACGCCGTGGTCCTCCTCGACGACGTCGACGTCCTAATCGACGGCGCCGACGAGGAGGTCCGGCCCGGTCTGGTGCGCCTCCTCGCTGCTCTCACCCGGGAGCTCGGCGCCCGCCGCGGTGCGCTGGTGCTGGGTGCCTCTCGGATGCCCTCCACCGCGTCGGCGCTCACGTCGCGGATCGACAGCCGGCTGATCCTGGCGTTGCCGGATCGGGAGCAGCACGTGCTGGCCGGCGGCGCGGCGGCGGACTGGTCGCCCCGCCGGCCTCCCGGGCGCGGATCCTGGCAGGGTCGGGAGGTGCAGGTCGGCGCGGGCGTGGCGCTGCCGCCCCCGCGGCGGATTCCGGTGCCGGCGGTCGCCCTCGACAGCAGCCGCCCCGTCGCGGTGGCGAGCGGCGCCGCCGATCGTCTGGCCGAGCGGCTCCGAGCGGCCGGTGCGAGAGTGCTTCCCGTGGGTGCGAGCGAGGCCGACCTGGGCCGGGCATCGGCCGCGCCAACGGTGGTGCTCGGCGATCCGGACGAGTGGACGGCCTCGTGGTCGGCGCTCGATGCGGCGCGGCGCACTCTCCCGTTCCTCGTGCACGGCGCGACCGCGGCCGAGTTGCGCGGGCTCGGCCGGGTGCGAAGCGATCCACCTCCCCTCGACCCGCGCGCCGGAGAGGCTTGGCTCCTCGACGGGCGGCGCGTCGAGCGTGTTCGGCTGCCCTGGGCGAGGACATGAGCGCCCGGGCCACCTCGATCCCCCCTGCGCGGCCGGTCGATCAGTCGGAATGCGGCTCAGACGGTGAGCCGGATCTCCCCGACGGACTCGCCGCCGCCGGTGATCGCCGGCGTGACGCGGCGGATGACCTCCGCGGCGCTGGCGGAGTCGACGGCGCCGACCCGGGCGAGGAGGGAGAGCGCCACGAGGGTGGTCGCCCGGTTCGCCCCGTCGAGCATCTTCAGGGCGACGGTGGTCCCGTCCGACGCCGCGGCGACGAGGAAACCCTCCGCACCGCCCTTCGCGACGATCCCGCAGCGCTCGATCGCGACCGTGTTCGGCCCACCGGGGCTCTCGATCGCCCAGGGGTGCGCTCGTACGGCCGACGCGATCCGCGATCCCTCGGCCCCGTCGCGCACCAGGCGCGAGATCCCACGCGCCATCGCCCGCACGGTGACCGCATGCACCGGCGCCCCGCAGCCGTCGACGCCGGAGACCTCGATCCGGTGACCGGTGTACTCCTCGACGACCGCGGCGACGGCGCGCTGCACCGGGTGAGCGGGGTCGAGGTAGGTCGCCGGATCCCACCCGGCGTGCACGCACGCCGCGAGGAAGCCCGCGTGCTTGCCGGAGCAGTTGTAGGCCAGGCGGGAGGGCCCGGGCGAGTGTCGGGCGGCGGCGGGATCGACCGGGTAGACAGACGGGCACTGCAGGGCCGAGCCGTCGAGCCCGGCGTCGCGGAGCATCCGCTCGACGACGGCGAGGTGCTCGGGGGTTCCGGCGTGGCTCGCCGTCGCGAGCACCGTCTGCACCTCGTCGAGGGCGACCCCCGTCCGCAGGACCGCCGCCGCCTGGAAGGGCTTCAGCGACGAGCGCGGGAAAACGAGGGCGTCGACATCGCCGAACGCCAGCAGCTCCTCGCCGAGGGGGGAGAGCACCACGGCGGCGCCGAGGTGGCGCGACTCGATCAGGCCGCTGCGCTCCACGGCGGCCAGTTCGACGCAGCCGGAAGCCTCCAGTCGGCGCGTCACGGAAGTGCTGCGCCGATCCGGCGGCTCACAGCGCCCGGAGGGCCGCGTCGATGACCCCGACGGCGTCGTGCAGCTGGTCGTCGGTGATCGCGAGGCTCGGCAGAAAGCGCAGCACGTTCCCGTACGTCCCGGCGCTGAGCACGATGACCCCCTCCTGCGCCGCGGCGGCGGTGATCGCGGTGACCGCATCGGGCCGGGGGGTGAGCGTGCCGGGCTCGGTCAGCTCCATCGCCAACATCGCGCCGATGCCGCGGACCTCGCCGATGATCGGATGCGCCGCCTGCAGCCCGGTCAGCAGCGGCCGCAGCGTCCGCTCTATCCGCGCCCCCTCGGCGAGGAGCCCGCCGGCGTCGAGCCGGTCGAAGACCGCCACCGCGGCCGCGACAGCCACCGGGTTGCCGCCGAAGGTGCCGCCCAGCCCACCGGGCTGAGCGGCGTCCATGATCTCGGCGCGACCGGTGACCCCGGCCAGGGGCAGGCCCGCCGCGATGCCCTTGGCGGTGAGGATCAGGTCGGGTACCAGACCGAAGTGCTCGCTGGCGAACCAGGCGCCGGTCCGCGCCATGCCCGACAGGATCTCGTCGGCGACGAAGACGATGCCGTTCGCGGTGCACCATTCCTGCAGCGCCGGGAGGTAGCCGTCCGCGGGCACGATGAACCCCCCCTCGCCCTGGATCGGCTCGGCCACCAGGCACGCCAGATCCGCCGCGCCGACCGACTTCTCGAGGTAGGCGATCGTGCGGGCGGCGGCCTCGGCGCCGGAGAGGCCGCCGTCGCGGAACGGGTAGGAGCCGGGCGCGCGGTGCACCGACCCGGCGAACGGGCCGAAGCCGGCGCCGTAGGGTGCCGCCTTGAAGTTCATCGCCATCGTGAGATTCGTGCGGCCGTGGTAGGCGTGCTCCAGCACCGCGACGCCGGAGCGGCCGGTGTGCTTGCGGGCGATCTTCACCGCGTTCTCGACGGCCTCCGCCCCGGAGTTCACCAGCACCGTCTTCTTGGCGTGCTCACCGGGGGTGTGCTCGGCGAGCAGCTCCGCCACTCGCACATAGCCCTCGTACGGCGTGATCGTGAACAGGGTGTGCAGCACATCGCCGAGCTGATCCCGGGCGGCGGCGACGACCGCGTCGTCCGTGTGGCCGATGGTGGTCACCCCGATGCCCGCGCCGAGGTCGATGAACCGGTTGCCGTCGACGTCCTCGATGATCGCCCCGTGCCCGCGCGCGATGAACACCGGGGTGGCCGAGGAGACGCCGACCGGCACCACCGCGCGTCGACGCTCCTGCAGTTCCCGCGAGCGCGGTCCGGGGATCTCGGTGACGATGCGTCGCTCGGCGGGGAGTGCGGTTACCGTGGGCGTGGGCAGGAGGGTGTCGGTCATGATGCCCTGGATTCTACCGACGCGCCGGCGTCAGAGAGGGGCCGCGGAATGCCGGGAACGCACGCCTTCGCGGTCTCGGCCGAGTGGCAGGGCAACCGCGGATCCGGCACCGCCGACTACCGCTCCTACGGGCGGGAGGTCGCCCTCCGCACCGCGGGGACCCCCGAGATCGCCGCCTCGGCGGCTCGGCCCTTCCACGGCGATGCCGCGCGCTGGAACCCGGAGGAGCTGCTCGTCGGCGCGCTCGCCGAGTGCCACCTGCTCACTTACCTCTACCTGGCGGCGCAGAACGGCATCCGCGTGGAGTCCTACACCGACGACGCCACCGGCGAGCTCGCGCTCGAGGGCGACGGCGGGCGCTTCGTCTCGGTCACCCTGCGCCCGGTGGTCACGATCTCCGCGGGCGACCCGGAGTTGGCGCTGGCGCTGCACGAGCCGGCCCGGCAGAAGTGCTTCATCGCCGCGAGCGTCAATTTCCCCGTGCTGCATGAGCCGCGCATCCTGCTAGCCGACGACCCGCGCTGAGCCTCGCTCCGGGGCGCGTCGGACTTCAGTGGGGATTCAGCGCCGACCGGGACGATGAGCGGATGCGGGTGCTGCTGGTCGAGGACGAGCCACGACTGGCCGACGCGATGCGCCGTGGGCTCCAGGCGGAGGGCTTCGCCGTCGACGTCGCCGGCGACGGGGTCGACGGGCTGTGGTACGCCCGGGAGCACGACTACGACGTCATCCTGCTCGATCTGATGCTTCCCGGGATGAGCGGGTACCGGGTCTGCGGGACTCTCCGCGCGGAGGGGGACTGGACCCCGATCCTGATGGTGACCGCGAAGGACGGCGAGTGGGATCAGGTGGAGGGGCTGGACACCGGGGCCGACGACTACCTCATCAAGCCGGTGCGGCTGCCCGTCCTGGTCGCCCGGATCCGGGCGCTCGTGCGCCGGGGCGCCCGGGAGCGTCCCGCCGTTCTCGAGGCGGGGGACCTGCGGCTCGACCCCGCCACCCGTTCGGTGCAGCGGGGCTCCCGGTCGATCGCGCTGACCTCCCGCGAGTTCGCCGTGCTCGAGTTCCTGATGCGCCGGGTCGGCACCGTCGTGACCAAGACCGAGATCCTCGGCGGAGTCTGGGACGCCGATTTCGAGGGAGACCCGAACATCGTCGAGGTGTACGTCGCCCACCTGCGGGCGAAGATCGACCGACCCTTCGACCGTGCGGCGCTGCAGACCCTGCGCGGCGCTGGCTACCGGCTGGCCTCCGATGGCGGCTGAGCGGCGCGGGTTCTCGGTGCGCGCCCGGGCCACCGCCGGCGGCACGGTCGCGGTCCTGATCGCGCTGACGGTCGCGGCCGTCGCCTTCGTGGGAGCGCTGGATCGCACGCTCGTCGGCTCGGCGTCGTCCCGGGCGGATGCCCTCGCCGACGACCTCGCGCAGCGGATCGAGGCGTCCGGGGTTGCGGCGATCCCCTCCGGGGCCGGTGACGCCCTGCTCCAGCTCCAGCGGGACGGTCAGGTGGTCGCGCGGACGGAGGACACCCGCCGCGCGCCCCTCCCGGTCAGCGAGAGCGAGCAGCGGGTGCGCTCCGACGGCGACGACTACGTGGTCAGGTCGGAGGATCTGAGCATCCGCGGCACCGGCTACACGATCGTCGTCGCCCGCAGCCTCGAGGTGGCCGATCAGGCCGACGCCGCCTCGACCGGGCTGCTCATCGCCGCGGTCCCGGTGCTGTCCCTCCTGGTCGGCCTGCTCATCTGGGTCCTCACCGGCCGGGCGCTGCGGCCGGTGGAGCGGGCGCGGGCGGAGGTCGAGGCGCTCGGGCCGGGGCAGCTCTCCCGGCGGCTCACCCCGCCGGGGACCGGGGACGAGATCGACAGGCTGGTCGGGACGATGAATCGGATGCTGGCCCGGCTCGAGGAATCCGAACGCGCCCAGCGCGCCTTCGTGTCGGATGCCTCGCACGAGCTGCGCTCCCCGGTCGCCACGATCCGCCAGCACGCCGAGCTCATCCAGCTACACCCCGACGCGGAGGATCCGGCGGAGTTCGTGCGCATCGTCGATGCGGAATCGACCCGCCTGGAGGAGCTGGTCGGCTCGCTGCTGTTTCTCGCCCGGCTCGACGAGCGGGATCAGAGCGGCACCGACGAGGTGGACCTCGACGATCTGGCACTGGAGGAGCTCCGACGGATCCGCGCGTGGGGCATCGACGGGGGCTCGGCCGGGATCCATCCGGCGCGGGTGCACGGGGACCGGGCGGCGCTGACCCGGGCGGTGCGCAACCTCGTCGACAACGCGCTGCGCCACGCCCGCACCCGGGTCCAGCTCTCCACCGACGCCGACCGGGACGGCGTGGCGATCCGGGTGGACGACGACGGGCCGGGCATCCCGGCGGCGCAACGCGAGGCGGTCTTCCGCCGTTTCGTGCGCCTGGACGAGTCGCGCACCCGCGACGACGGCGGGTCGGGGCTGGGGCTCGCGATCGTGGCGGAGGTCGCGGCCCGGCACGGCGGCACCGTCGCCGCGTCGGAGTCGCCGCTGGGCGGAGCCCGCGTGGAGCTGCGGCTGCCCTCGACCCCGCCGGGCGCCTGAAGAGTCCTTCAGGACGCTTCAGCCCCGATCAAGCGGTGGCGCGGCATGGTGGCCCCATGACCGAACCGACACCTGGTACCCCGCGTCGCCGCGGTACCCTCATCGCCCTGATCGCCCTCCCCGTCGCCGCCGCGGTGCTCGCCGCCGGTGCGGCCGTCGCCGTCGCCGCCAACCGCGTCGACGACCACCGCGACTCCGGATCGACCTCCGGCACCGGGGGGGCCGCCGCCACGTCCGGCGCCGGGGGCTCCGCCCCCACCTCCAGCTCGGGGGCGTCCGGCGCCTCCTCCACCTCCGGGGCGCCGGGTGCCCCTGTCGACGGGTTCGTCGCCGCCCGGGACGCCGCCGAGCGCGCCGTCCCCGGATCGACGACCCACGTCACCCGCACCGCCCGCGGCTGGCAGGTCGAGATCCGACGTGCGGACAGCGGCGCCGACGTCGATCTCGCCCTGGCGCCGGACTTCACCGTGACGAGCACCGACGCGCACAGCGGGTCCGGCCGGGACGACGCCCCGGCATCCGGGTCGCTGTCCGGCGACGTGCTGAACTCGGCGCTGACGGCGGCGCTCGGCGCCGCCGGATCCGGCACGCTCTCCTCCATCGACCTCGGCGCCTCGACGCACGCCGCCTACGACGTGGTCGTCACCCAGGGCCAGACGGTGGTCGAGATCGATCTCGCTCAGGACTTCCGTGTCCTGCGCACCGAGACCGAGATCGAGGACTGACCGCCGTCGCGGCGACCATCACGATCGGTCGCGTGGGCGTCGACGGCGCCCACGCGGCCGGGACCGGTGCCCGCGACGAGCCGCGCGGGTATGGCGAGCGCTCAGAGCGGATGGGGGAGACTGGAGCCCATGCGTCCCGTCCTGCCCGCGATCGCCGCGGCCGCCGTCCTCGCCCTCGGGCTCTCAGCCTGCTCCTCGCCCACGGGCGCCGGAACCGCCGCCACGAAGAACTGCCCCGCTGCGCCCTCCGGCTCCAGCTCGCAGAAGGTGAAGGTGTCCGGCGCCGCGAAGGCGGAGCCGACCGTGAGCTTCGACGGGAAGCTGTCGGCGAAGACGACCGAGCGGACGGTGGTCAGCGGCGGGAAGGGCGCCGCGGTGAAGGACGGCGCAGCAGTGACCCTCAGCTACGCCGTCTTCGACGGCGCCACGGGCAAGAAGCTCGGCTCGGCCGGCTACGGAACCCAGGCGCCGCAGTCCGCGCCGATCGACAAGGCCCAGCTCCCCTCGGGCATCTACAAAGCGCTGGTCTGCACCACCGTGGGGTCGCGGGTCGTCGCCGTGGTCCCGCCCCGGGAGCAGGGCCAGGCAGGGCAGACGGCGAAGACGGATGTCGTGTTCGTGCTGGATGTGCGCTCGATCGTGAAGCCGCCGAAGCCGCTGAAGCCGGCGGCGTGGACCCAGAACGTGCCGGCGGTCGACCTGAAGGCCAGCCCGCCTGTCGTCACGGTCCCCGACACGGCCCCGACGCCGACGCTGCAGCTGAAGGTGCTCGAGCCCGGATCGGGGACGGTCGTGAAGGCGGGCGACTCGGTCACGCTCGACTACCAGGGCACGAGCTGGGACACGAAGAAGGTGTTCGACCAGAGCTACGGGAAGCAGCCGACCACATTCGCGACCGGGCAGGTGATCCCCGGTTTCACCGCCGCGCTGGTCGGGCAGAAGGTGGGCTCGACGGTGCTGGTGACCATCCCCCCGAAGGATGCCTACGGAACCGATTCGACGCAGAACGAGCTGGCGAATCAGACGCTGGTCTTCCTCATCCAGATCCGGAAGACCGCGAGCAGCTGAGCGGGGCGGCGCATGCCCACGGGCTAGCCTCGTGAGCATGCGCCGCGTGATCGTCCTGGGCTCGACCGGGTCGGTGGGACTCCAGGCGCTGGCGGTGATCCGGGCCCATCCCGAGCGCTTCCGGATCGTGGGTCTGGCGGCGGGCCGGAACCGTGCGCTGCTGGACGATCAGGCCGCCGAGTTCCGGGTCGCCGCGACGGCGTTGGGCGCCGCGGATGCGGTGTCGCTGCTCGAGGACGTCGAGGCGGATGTGGTGCTCAACGGCATCACCGGCTCGGTCGGCCTCCTGCCCACGCTGGCGGCGCTGCGCTCCGGCGCGACCCTCGCCCTGGCGAACAAGGAGTCGCTCATCGTCGGCGGCCGGCTGGTGACGGAGGCCGCGGCGCCCGGCCAGCTCGTGCCGGTCGACTCCGAGCACTCCGCGATCGCGCAGGCCCTGCGCGCCGGATCCGGTACCGAGGTGCGTCGCCTGGTGCTCACCGCGTCGGGCGGTCCGTTCCGCGGGTGGAGCCGCGCGGCGCTGGCGGGCGTCACTCCCGCGCAGGCCCTGGCGCATCCGACCTGGAACATGGGGCTGGTCATCACCACCAACTCGGCCACCCTCGTGAACAAGGGCCTCGAGGTGGTGGAGGCGCATCTGCTCTTCGGCGTCCCCTACGACCGGATCGAGGTGACGGTGCATCCGCAGTCGATCGTGCACTCGATGGTGGAGTTCGTCGACGGGTCGACGATCGCACAGGCCTCGCCGCCGGACATGCGCCTGCCGATCTCGCTCGGGCTCGGCTGGCCGGACCGGGTGCCGGGCGCGGGTGCGCCGCTGGACTGGACCGGGGCATCCGCCTGGACCTTCGAGCCTCTGGACGCGGGCGCGTTCCCCGCGGTCGGGCTCGCGAAGCGGGTGGGCGAGGCGGGCGCCAGCTACCCCGCCGTGTTCAACGCGGCGAACGAGCAGACGGTCGCGGCCTTCCACGCGGGACGCATCCCCTTCCTCGGGATCCTCGACACCGTGCAGCGCGTCGTCGACGCCCACACCCCGGCACCGGAGTTCACCCTCGACGCGGTCCTCGACGCGGAGCGCTGGGCGCGCGCGGAGGCCGACCGCATCCTCTCCTCCCCCTGACCCCCCCGCGGCGACCCCGAGCCCCGAGCCCCCCGCCCCCGAGGCCCGAGCCCCCGGCCCCGACCCCTCTCGCCGACAACAGCTGTTCTCGCCCAGAACAGGGGAGATCCGCGCTGTCGCCGCCGACAACAGCAGTTGTCGCGCACCGGGAGGGCGGGGTCGCGGACCGGGAGGGCGGGGTCGCGGACCGGGAGGGCGGGGTCGCGGACCGGCGGCGAGGCTCCGGGGCGGCACCCCGGAACGGGGAGGCGCGCTCTCAGCGCCGCTGACCTAGCATCGCGGGCGTGGAGACCGTGATCGCGTTCATCGTCGGCGTGCTGGTGATCGTCGTTGGCGTCGCGTTCTCCATCGGGCTGCACGAGCTCGGCCACCTGTTCTTCGCCAAGCGCTTCGGCGTGCGGGTGGGCCAGTGGATGATCGGCTTCGGCCCGACGCTGTTCTCCCGGAAGCTCGGCGAGACCGAGTACGGGGTGAAGGCGATCCCACTCGGCGGCTACATCTCCATGGCCGGCATGTACCCGCCGTCGAAGCAGGAGCGCGCGGCGACCGCCGCCGGCCGCCACGAGGACGGCGACCCGGTGCGCCCCGGCGATGCCGCGCCGCACTCTCGCGCCGCGACCACGGGGTTCTTCAACGCCCTCGTGCAGGACGTGCCCGACGATCCGTCGCTGCGCCGGCTCGAGCACGAGGACCAGCGCGTCTTCTACCGGCTCTCACCGTGGAAGCGGATCGTGATCATGCTCGGCGGCCCGGCGATGAACCTGCTCATCGGCCTCGTCTGCGCCGTCATCGTGCTGATGGGGTTCGGGATCCTGCAGCCCAGCCTCACCGTCGGCAGCGTCAGCCGGTGCGTCGTCCCGCAGACGGCGGCGGGGCAGGGCCAGAGCTGCGACGGGCGCGCCCCCTCGCCGGCCGCCGCCGCCGGCATCCGCCCGGGCGACCGCATCGTGAGCGTCGCAGGGAGCCCGGCGAGCTCCTGGGACCAGGCCACCGCGATCATCCGCCGCTCCGACGGGAAGTCCATTCCCGTCACCGTCGAGCGCGACGGGGCCCGACGCACCCTCGACGTGACGCCCATCACGAACACCGTGGCCGTCACGGATGCCTTCGGCCAGCCCGTCAAGGACGGCTCCGGCACCGTCGTCACCCAGCGCGTCGGCTTCGTCGGGATGGGGTCCGAGTACTCGATTCAGCAGCAGCCGGTCACCGCGGTGGTGCCCTACGTCTGGGCGAATGTCACCGGCGTCGGCAACATCATCCTGAACTTCCCGCAGCGCATCGTGCAGGTTGCCCAGGCCGCGTTCGGCGGGCAGGACCGCGACCCGAACGGTCCGATCAGCGTGGTCGGCGTCGGCCGACTCGCCGGCGAGGTCGCGGCGGCGGATCAGGCTCCGATAGCGAGCCGCGCGGCCTCGCTCATCTCGATCGTCGGCTCGGTCAACATCGCGCTGTTCGTGTTCAACCTCGTGCCGCTGCTGCCGCTGGATGGCGGACACGTGCTCGGGGCGCTCTGGGAGGCGCTCCGTCGCAGGCTGGCGAAGCTCATCCGGCGACCCGATCCCGGCCCGGTCGACATCTCCAAGGCGATCCCCGTCACCCTGGTCGTCACCGGGGTCCTCGGCGTCACCAGTGCGCTGCTGATCTACGCCGACATCGTCAATCCGATCCGCCTGTTCTAGTCGCGGAGCCGCACCGGGGGCCCGGTGTCAGCGCACCGACTTCCGCTCGTAGTTCACCCTCGACCACACGTAGCCGATCAGGGCGATCACGACGGCCCAGCCGAGCGCGAGCCAGAGGGTCGAGCCGAGCGGAGTGCCGAGCAGCAGGCCGCGGATCGTCTCGATCATCGGCGTGAACGGCTGGTACTGCGCGAACCACCGCAGGGCTGCCGGCATCGAGCCGGTCGGCACGAAGCCGCTGCCGAGCATCGGCAGCATGGTGATGAGCAACGGCAGGTTGCTCGCCGTCTCCACCGACTTCGCCTGCATGCCCATCGCGACACCCAGCCAGTTCACCGCGAAGGAGATGAGCGCGAAGGTGCCGACCGCCGCCATCCACGCGATCGGGCCCGCGGTCGGCCGGAAGCCGATCAGGACTCCGACACCGAGCACGAGCGCGACGGCGATGAGGCCCTGCAGCGCGTTGCCGAGCACGTGGCCGGTCAGCACCGCGGCCCGGGAGATCGCCATCGTGCGGAAGCGGGCCGTGATGCCCTCGGTCATGTCCATCGAGACCGTGATCGCGGCACCGCTGGCGCTGCCGGCGAGCGTGATCGCGAGGATGCCGGGCATGACGTAAGCGAGGTAGGCCTCACGTCCAGCGGCCGGATCCACGCCGGGCAGCCCCGCGCCGAGCGTGCCGCCGAAGACGAAGACGAACAGCAGCAGGACCACGACGGGGCCGAGGATCGTGAACATCGACAGACCGGGGTAGCGGATCATGTGCAGCAGGTTCCGCCGCAGCATCGCCACCGAGTCGGCGAGGACGTGCGACGCGGGACGGGCGGCGACGGGAGCGGCGTGCCCGTCGGTGGTGGTGGTCATGACGCGTTCTCCTTCGTGTCGCGGGCAGGGGCGGATCCCGAGACCTCCTTCCTGCCGGTGAGGGCGAAGAAGACGTCGTCGAGATCGGGGCTGTGGATGCCGAGGTCGTCGACCTCGACGCTCGCCCGGTCGAGGCGGTCGAGCACGGCGCGCACGTCTCGGACTCCGCCGTCGCTCGGGACCGTGAGGGTGAGCGTCGCCGCGTCGGCGGTGGCCTCAGCCAGCAGCGCGGATGCCGCATCGAAGGCGGCGGCGTCGGCGAGGCGGAGTGTGAGGTGCCCGCCCGGGACGAGCCGCTTGAGCTCAGCGGGTGCGCCCTCGGCCACGATCCGGCCGCCGTCGAGCACGGCGATGCGGTCGGCGAGCTGGTCGGCCTCATCGAGGTACTGCGTCGTCAGCAGCACGGTCGTGCCCTCGGCGACGAGGCCGCGCACGATGTCCCACATCGTGTGGCGGCTGCGCGGGTCCAGGCCCGTGGTGGGCTCGTCGAGGAAGATCACGCTCGGCGAGGTGACCAGGGTCATCGCCAGGTCGAGGCGCCGCTTCATCCCGCCCGAGTAGGTCGCCAGCGGCTTGCGAGCTGCGTCGACGAGGTCGAACCGCTCGAGCAACTCCGCCACCCTCGCCTTCGACTGCTTCGCACCGAGATGGCGCAGGCGCGCCATCACCAGCAGGTTCTCCTCGCCGGTGAGCAGGCCGTCGACCGCGGAGAACTGCCCGGTCAATCCGATCGAGGCTCGCACCCCGGCCGGGTCGCGGACGACGTCGAACCCGGCGACCGAAGCGGACCCGCGGTCCGGGTGCACCAGGGTGCTCAGGATGTGCACGGTCGTGGTCTTGCCTGCGCCGTTCGGTCCGAGTAGGGCCGTGACGGTGCCGGCGCCGACGGTGAGGTCGATGCCGTCGAGCACGAGCTTCGTGCCGTAGGACTTCCGAAGTCCACGGAGATCGATCGCGGGGGTGTTCATCGTGATTCCCTTCGTATGGATGTCGGACTCAGCCGACCCGGCGGATGGCGATGTCGCCGTACGCGGTGCGCGCCCGCACCGACACGGTCGGCTGCGAGGGCTCAGGTGCGCGATCGCCGGCGAGCTCGTTGCGCACGCGCCCCTGCTTCGACGCGAGGTCGAGCCACGCCGCGACGCCCTCGCGGACGCCGACCTCGACCTGGCCGTACCCGGTGTCGAGCTCGATCGAACCCGTCGACACGTCGTCGATCTGCACGCTGCCGTAGGCGGTCTTCGCCGCCACCGAACCCCGCGCCCTGGCGATCCCGAGGTCTCCGTAGGAGAGCCGAGCGTCGACGTCTCCGCCCGACTCCGCGATCTCGACGGCGCCGTGCGAGGCCTTGAGCACCGCGTCGCCGCTGACCGCACCGAGCTTGATCTGCCCGTGGTCGGCGGTGATCTCGGCGCTGCCGTCGACGGTGCCGACCACCGTGTTCCCGTGCATCGCGCGCGCCCACAGGTCGCGAGTGTGCTCGAGTCGCACGGTGGAGGCCTTGATCCGCGTCGCCCCGAGCCGGCCGCGGCCGTTCACGGCGCCGTAGATCTCGATCGCGAGTCGTGAGTCCGTGGGCAGCTCGACGCGCACATCGATGGATTCGCTGGGCCCGAGGATCGCCAGGTGCTTCGGACCGATGACGGTGAGCCGTCCGCCGTCGAACTCGATCCTGGTCTCGTCGGCTCCGCGACGGTCCCGGTCCTTCTCGGGGTTGGTCGCAGCGACCGTCACCACCGTGTCGGTGCGGTCGCTCGCGACGACGTCGACGGCGCCGACCTGCACGTTGATCGCGAGGTCGATCGGGTGGGGGGTATCGAAAACGGGCATGGTGATGCTTCCTTCCTCCGGGCGTTGGTGAGAGACCCCGCGGGGTCGCGGGGCGGGAATCCGTGGGTGCGGCGGGCCGGCCGGTCTAGCGAGCCCACCCCGCGAAGCTGTTGCCGGTGCGCAATGTGCGCTGCGCCGTGCGGCGCTGTTTGGGCTCGAGCGCCGCGGCGACGGCGCGCACGAGCCAGGTGTTGACCGAGAGACCGTCGGCGGCGGCGGCATCGTCCACTCGCGCCTTGAGCGCGTCGGGGAGGCGCAGCGTGGTGCGCGAGGTGCTCGCGTCGTCGAGGTCCACGCTCACGGCGGGCCGGTCGTCCGTGTCGGCCTCGGTGGCGGCGGGTGTCACGACGAAGTCGACGTCACGTCCGCGCAGCCGGAGGTCCACCGACCCGGGGGCGAGGTCGCGGGTGATCTCGCCGACCGCCGCCGACAGGGCGTCCAGCAGCACGAGCCGGGTTGCGGCATCCAGCCCGGCCGCGAGGCGTTCTGCCGCGGCACGGGTCTCGTCGCTTCCGCCGGCCGCGCTGTCGACCAGCCGGCGCTGCAGGTCGGCGACGTACTGTCCGAGTTCCATAGGCACCACTATGACACCACTATGGTGTCACTGCAAGTCGTCGTGGTGTCACGGTCGGCACTCGAGCCCTCGGCGCGCCTCCCGCGCCGGTGTCCAGCGGCGCGTCACCCGCCCCGGATACCCTGAGCGCATGCCCGCCGTGAACCTCGGGATGCCGAAGCCTCCGCCCGAGACGCTCGCTCCCCGCCGCCGCTCCCGCCAGATCCGCGTGGGGAAGGTGCTGGTTGGCGGCGACGCCCCGGTGAGCGTGCAGTCCATGACGACCACGCCCACCACCAACATCAACGCGACGCTGCAGCAGATCGCGGAGCTGACCGCCTCCGGCTGCGACATCGTGCGGGTCGCGGTGCCCAGCCAGGACGACGCGGATGCCCTGCCGATCATCGCGCGCAAGAGCCAGATCCCCGTCATCGCCGACATCCACTTCCAGCCGAAGTACGTCTTTCAGGCGATCGACGCCGGCTGCGCGGCGGTGCGGGTGAACCCCGGCAACATCCGCAAGTTCGACGATCAGGTCGGCGCGATCGCCGCCGCGGCGAAGGCGGCGGGGGTGAGCCTGCGGATCGGGGTCAACGCCGGGTCGCTGGATGCGCGGCTGCTGGAGAAGTACGGCAGGGCCACCCCGGAGGCGCTGGTGGAGAGTGCCGTCTGGGAGGCGAGCCTGTTCGAGGAGCACGACTTCCACGACTTCAAGATCTCCGTCAAGCACAACGACCCGGTGATCATGGTGAAGGCCTATCGCCAGCTCGCCGAGCGCGGCGACTGGCCCCTGCACCTCGGCGTCACCGAGGCCGGACCCGCCTTCCAGGGCACGATCAAGAGCGCGACGGCGTTCGGCATCCTGCTCGGCGAAGGCATCGGCGACACCATCCGCGTCTCCCTCTCGGCGCCGCCGGCCGAGGAGGTCAAGGTGGGGCTGCAGATCCTGCAGTCGCTGAACCTCCGCGAGCGGAAGCTCGAGATCGTCTCCTGCCCCTCGTGCGGCCGCGCCCAGGTCGACGTCTACACGCTCGCCGACTCGGTGACCGAGGGCCTGCAGGGGATGACGGTGCCCCTCCGTGTCGCGGTCATGGGCTGCGTCGTCAACGGACCGGGGGAGGCCCGCGAGGCGGACCTCGGCGTCGCCTCGGGCAACGGCAAGGGTCAGATCTTCGTCAAGGGGCAGGTCATCAAGACCGTGCCCGAGGCCGAGATCGTCCAGACCCTCATCGAGGAGGCGCAGCGGATCGCCGACGAGATGGGCGCGGATGCGCCCGTCGGCGAGCCCCAGGTGGTCACCGCGGCGCACTGATCGCGGGCTCAGCGACCGCGGTCACGGGCGGCCCCCGGCTGACCGGCGGCGCGTGCGCGCCTGGCTAGGGTGGAGCGCGTGCCCACGCTGATGTCCCGCCTGTTCGTCCGGACCCTGCGCGACGACCCGGCCGAGGCCGAGGTGGCGAGCCACCGCCTGCTGCTGCGTGCCGGCTACATCCGCCGGGTCTCGCCCGGGATCTTCAGCTGGCTTCCGCTCGGGCTGCGCGTCAAGGCGAACATCGAGCGGATCATCAGCGAGGAGATGGCGGCTGCCGGCGCGCAGGAGGTGCACTTCCCCGCGCTGGTGCCGCGCGAGCCCTACGAGGCGACCGGACGCTGGGAGGAGTACGGCGACCTGCTGTTCCGCCTGCACGACCGGCGCGGCAACGACTACCTGCTCGCGCCGACCCACGAGGAGCTGTTCGCCCTCCTGGTGAAGGACCTGTATTCCTCCTACAAGGACCTGCCCCTCTCGATCTACCAGATCCAGGACAAGTACCGTGACGAGTTCCGCCCCCGCGCGGGCCTGCTGCGCGGCCGCGAGTTCACGATGAAGGACGGCTACTCCTTCGACTACACCGACGCGGGACTCGACCTGTCCTACCAGGGCTACCGGGACGCCTACGAGCGGATCTTCACGCGCCTCGGCGTCGAGTACGCGATCGTGCAGGCCGATGCCGGGGCGATGGGCGGGTCGCGCTCGGAGGAGTTCCTGCTGCCCACCGCGATCGGCGAGGACACCTTCGTGCGCTCGGCGGGCGGGTACGCGGCGAACGTCGAGGCCTTCACCACCGTGGCTCCGGATCCGCTGCCCCTCGGCGGGCTCCCCGATGCGGTGGTGCACGACACTCCCGACACCCCCACGATCGCGACGCTGGTCGCCGCCGCGAACGCCGATCACCCGCGGGAGGACGGCCGCGCGTGGATCGCGGCCGACACGCTGAAGAACGTCGTGCTGGCGCTCAGCCACCTCGACGGCCGCCGCGAGCTGGTCGTCGTCGGGTTGCCCGGCGACCGGGAGGTGGAGCTGAAGCGCGCCGAGGTCGCCTTCGCGCCGGCCGAGGTGGAGCCCGCCACCGAGCTCGACTTCGACAGCACCCCCGAGCTGGTGAAGGGCTACATCGGCCCGTGGTCGCCGACCGGCGCGATCCTCGGGACCGAATCGGCCACCGGCATCCGCTACCTCGCCGACCCGCGCGTGGTCGAGGGGAGCGCCTGGATCACCGGAGCCAACTCCGCCGGCCGTCACGTGTTCGGCCTGGTCGCCGGCCGCGACTTCGCCGTCGACGGCACGGTCGAGATCGCCGATGTGCGCGCGGGCGACCCTGCTCCCGACGGCTCGGGGCCGGTGGAGCTCGCGCGCGGGATGGAGATCGGCCACATCTTCCAGCTGGGCCGCAAATACGCGGATGCCCTCGGTCTGCAGGTGCTGGACGAGAACGGCAAGCTCGTCACCGTCACGATGGGCTCGTACGGGATCGGGGTGACCCGCATCCTCGCGGCGGTCGCCGAGATCACCCACGACGAGCGGGGTCTGCTGTGGCCGGCCGAGATCGCCCCTTTCGAGGTGCACGTCGTCGCGACGGGCAAGGACGCGGTGGCCTTCGAGCTCGCCGCCTCCCTCGCGGCCGACCTCGAATCCGCCGGTCGCTCCGTGCTGTACGACGACCGCCCCAAGGTGTCGCCGGGCGTGAAGTTCGGCGACGCCGAGCTGCTGGGTGTCCCGACGATCGTCATCGTCGGCCGCGGCGCGGCGTCCCGCGAGGTGGAGCTGTGGGATCGCCGCACGGGCTCTCGCGAGACCCTCCCCGTCGAGGAGGCCCTCACCCGTCTCGCCGGGTGAGGGATCGGGCGACCCCCTCGCCCGCGCGCACGGGGCGCGGTCGAGCTCGCACGCGCGCGTACACTGGGCGGCGCGCCGCGCTCATCGAACGCGGCGGCGGATGCACCCTCAATCGAACAGCGGAGGCCCTCGTGGACATCGACCTCACCGTGCTCAGGGGAATGGAGCGCGAGCGGGAGATCCCCTTCGAGGAGCTGGCCGTGATCATCGAGCAGGCGGTCCTCACCGCATATCTCAAGCACACCGACCAGGCACCCGACTCCGGCGCCCGCGTCGAGCTGGACCGGAAGAGCGGACACGTCACCGTGTTCGTGCCGGAGCGCGACGAGGACGGGGAGGTGGTCGGCGAGGCGGAGGACAGCCCGGAGGACTTCGGACGCATCGCCGCGTTCGCCGCGAAGCAGGTCATCAACCAGCGCCTCCGCGACATCGGGGACGACCGCGTCCTGGGACAGTTCAAGGGCAAGGAGGGCGACATCGTCGCCGGGGTCATCCAGCAGGGTCCCAACCCGCGCATGATCCACGTCGACCTCGGCGCGGTGGAGGCGATCCTGCCGCCCGAGGAGCAGGTGCCGGGGGAGGAGTACCGGCACGGCTCCCGCATCCGCGTGTACGTGACCAGTGTCTCCAAGGGCCTCAAGGGCCCCTCGATCACCGTGAGCCGCACGCATCCGGGGCTGGTGCGCAAGCTCTTCGCTCTCGAGGTGCCCGAGATCGCCTCGGGACTCGTCGAGATCGCGAGCCTGGCGCGCGAGGCGGGCCATCGGACCAAGCTCGCGGTCCGGGCGACGCAGCCGGGCATCAACGCCAAGGGCGCCTGTATCGGAGAGCTCGGCGCCCGGGTGCGCGCGGTCACCTCCGAGCTCGGCGAGGAGAAGATCGACATCGTCGACTGGGCTGAGGACCTGCCCGCCTTCGTCGCGAACGCGCTCTCCCCCGCGAAGGTCACCAGCGCGTTCGTCGTCGACGAGAAGTCCCGGGCCGTGCGGGCGCTGGTGCCCGACTACCAGCTCTCGCTCGCGATCGGCAAGGAGGGCCAGAACGCCCGTCTGGCCGCCAAGCTCACCGGCGCCCGGATCGACATCCAGCCCGACTCGGTGATGGACTCCTGAGCCGGTCCATCGCGATAGGGGGTAGCATGGAGCCCGTCAGAACCTGCCTGGGTTGCCGGCAGCGTGCCCCTCGTTCCTCGCTCGCGAGGTACGTCGCTCGCGACGGACGGGTCGTAGCGGATGCCGCGGCCCGACTTCCCGGTCGAGGCGCCTGGGTGCATCTCCAACGCGACTGCATCGAGAAGGCCCTGGTGCGGAAGGCCTTCGGGCGTGCGCTCCGGGTGGGAACGGCACTGAACACATCAGACCTACAGAACAGGCTGAACGGCTAATGGACCAGTAATGAGCGGCTCGAAATGAGTTCCGTCAGCAACTGACGTCCCCTCCTGCTTCGGAGAGGACTCGAACAGGAGAGTAAGTGGCCAACCCACGCGTGCACGAGATCGCCTCCGAGCTCGGCATCGACAGCAAGCTTGCGATGGACAAGCTGAAGACCATGGGCGAGTTCGTCAAGAGCCCGTCCTCCTCGATCGCGCCCCCGGTGGCGCGTCGTCTCAAGGCAGCCCTCGAGGCGGACGGCGTGAAGGTCGCCGACAAGCCGAAGGAGTCCCCGACACCGGCTGCCTCCCGACCCACCCCCGGACCGCGCCGTGCTCCCGCCTCCCCGGCCGAGCCCGCGGCACCGGCCGCGTCGGCCCCG
>JACRGJ010000048.1 GCA_016212425.1 Micrococcales bacterium
CTTCGGGTGCCGGGACCTCCGGTGCGAACGGGGCCGCGTCGGGCACGCAGGTGGTCGCGCCGATCGCGGTGCCGGTGACGGTGGGCGGGAATGCGGTCAGCGTGCTCGGGGATGCCGGGTCCTCCGGGTCTGCTGCGGCCACGCCGGCCGGGGGTGCGGGCTCGGCGTCTTCGGGTGCCGGGACCTCCGGTGCGAACGGGGCCGCGTCGGGCACGCAGGTCATCGCGCCGATCGCCGTGCCGGTGACGGTGGGCGGGAATGCGTTCAGCGTGCTCGGGGATGCCGGGTCCTCCGGGTCTGCTGCGGGTCCCGGTTCGGCGGGCTCGGCGCCTTCGGGTGGCGCCGGCACCGACGGATCCGGCACCTCGGGTGCGGGTTCCGTGCTCGGGGGATCGCAGGTAATCGCTCCGGTGGCTGCTCCGGTCACGGTGGCCGGAAATGCGGTGAGCCTGCTCGGGGATGCCGCGTCCACCGGCGGACTCGGTCCGATCGGTTCGGCACCTTCAACGGGCGGAACCCCGGTGGAGTCCGGTACGTCGGGAGCCGATTCGGTGCTCGGTGGTTCGCTCCTTCAGACGCTGATCGCCTCTCCCGTGACGGTACGCGGGAACGCCCTCAGCGTGCTCGGCGACGCGGGCGCCACCGGTGCCACCGGCACGGTCCCCGGGACCGGCAGCACCCCGGGCACGAGGAGCGGACAGGTGGGCGCGGTCGAGATCGTCGCCGATGATTCGGTCGCGGCCGGGATCGTCCCGGCATCGCTCGGAGTGCGAGCACTGGCCAGCACCGGCGTCACGCCGTGGGGCGCGCTCACGCTCGGGCTCGCGCTCCTGCTCCTCGGGGCGAGTGCGGTGGCGCTGCGGATGCTGCGCCGGAGCTGAGCCCCCGGTGACAAGCGCCGGGCCCGTGGATGCCATTGGGGGGATCCGCGGACCCGGCGCTCCGCCGCGTCGCTCGTCGGGCGTCCGACGGCGACGGGACGAGGCTCAGGCGGGCAGGTCCGGGCGGCTCTCGACGCCGACGCCGCGTCGGTAGGTCATGTGCCCGCCGAGGTAGCCTCCGGCGGAGATGAGCCCCAGCCCCAGCAGAGCCGGGAGAACCCCGGATGCGCCGCGTCGCCGACGCAGCCAGGACAGGCTGTAGAGCGCGAGCGCGGCGGTGTTCGCCATCGCGTGCACACCTCCCACCCGCTGCTGATCGCGGCGCTGCATCGACCAGTCGACGAGACCGGCGGCGACGGCGGGCAACGCCGCGAGCACGCCGACGCCGACCAGGGTCCTGGCTGCCCGACCGGTGCCGGGGACCGCGTCGAGAACCGAAGCGGACATCCACGCCCCCGTGGGCAGGAGGACGGCGACCGGGTGCAGCGGATGGCCTGCCTGCTTGCCGTGCAACGCGTCCCGTAGCGCCTTCGGCACTGCCCGGACCCGCTCGGACACGGCGTCGAGCGCCCCGTCGAGAGCCGGCCAGGTCTCGATCCGGGCGGTCAGCCGGTACGGCAGGGGCTCCGGGACGGCGCTGCGGCCCGGATCGGCCCACGGCTCGCCGGAGGCCGGCGTCTCAGGCGTCGACGTCACCGCGCCAGCCGTCCGCACCCGCACCGGTCGATTCGACATGGTGCTTGAACTTGTCGAGCTGGCGGCTCACCGCGTTCTTCGGGACGCCGAGGGCCGAGCCGAGCTTCTCGAGCAGCCCCTCGGCCTCCCAGTCGATCTGCACCGCCACCCGACTGGTGGTGTCCGAGAGCTTGTGGAACGTGACGACGCCGGCGTGGTCGACCTCGCCGCCGACCGAGTTCCAGGCGACCCGCTCATCCGGATGCTGTTCGGTGATGTCGGTCGTGAACTCGCGGGTCTGCCCGCCGATGCTCACCTTCCACGCGAGCCGGGTGTCGGTCTGCTGGGTGATCGATTCGACGTCGTCGAGGAACGTCGGGAAGTCCTCGAATCGGGTCCAGGCGTTGTAGGCGGCGGTGACGGGGGCGTCGATGTCGACGGTCTCGATGATCTGGGGCATGTCTCGACGCTAGGTCGGCCGTCCGCCGTTCGACTCGACTGTCGGGCGCCGCACAGGTCCGGCCACGGAGCGGAAAGGCCCCCGGAACCACGGTTCCGGGGGCCCATCGGCTTGGGTGACTCAGGCCCGCGAGCGACGCCGTCCGGTGAGAGCGCCGTAGATCAACAGCACGATGATCGCGCCGACGATCGCGATCAGCCAGGACTGGATCGAAAAGAATCCGTTGTAGTCGAGCCCGAAGATCGCGTTCGCCAGCCAGCCGCCCAAGAGCGCGCCGATGACGCCGAGCACCAGGGTGATGAGCCAACCACCGCCCTGCCGGCCGGGGAGGATCAACTTCGCGATGGCGCCGGCGATGAGGCCGAGGAGGAGGAATCCGAGGAAGCTCACGGTGGGTCCTTTCAGGGAGAGCAGCCGCCGATGCGGCCGGGAGGATGAAGCCCCCCAAGTATTCGCATCTCGGACCCTGTTGCCGCCGACGGTCGGCAAAATCTCAGGACCGGAGACGTGGCTCCCTCAGGAGTCCGCGTCCGGCCCCCCGTCGATGAGCCAGTCGCCCGCCGTGCGGCTCGCCGAGTCCCAGGGGGCATCAGCAGAGAACGCATACGCGACACGGTCGGGATCCTCCTGCCGTCCGACGAGCGTGTAGTCCGTGGCGCGGATGGCGCCGTCCGCGTCGGTGTAGCGCACCCGGATGCGCTCCATCGGCGCTCCGTCGTCCAGGTAGGACACGCCCGGGTACGAGGTGCGGAGTCCTGGCCGGGGCGGGTCGAGGAGCACCGCAATGTACGTGGTGGCCACAGCCCGACGCTAGTGTCCCCGCGTCGTGCAGCGGCATCCGCCGTCGTTCTCCCAGCCGGCGCGAATGCATCCGGCACCTGGATGACCTGGGTCGGCCGCGCCAGGTGCCCACTGCGCGAGCCCTCGAACGCGACCCGACCTAGGCTCGGGGTCGTGTATGCGCCGATCGAGGATCACGCCGCGATCGGAGACGGACGCACCGTCGCCTTGATCGACCGGACCGGGCGGATCGACTGGCTGCCGGTGCCGACGCTAGATTCTGCGCCGGTGTTCGCGGCGCTCCTGGACGACGTGAACGGGGGATCGATCGAGCTCGCCCCGGTCGCCGAGCACCGGATGACCCGGCGGTACGTGCCCGGCACGAATGTGCTGGAGACCACCTATACGACGGAGCGCGGGCGGGTCCGGGTGAGGGATGCCCTGGTCACCGGCATCGCCGGTCGCCTCCCCTGGGCCGAGCTCACCCGCGCGATCGACGGACTCGAGGGGATCGTCACGATGCGCTGGCGGGTGGTGCCGGGCACCGTGCTCGGGTCGCGGTCGCCGTGGCTCGACTTTCACGACCGCTGCGTCATCCGGGTGGGGGATCTCAGCCTCGGGGTGGTCGCGGATGCGATCGGTCCCGTGGCGCGGGAGCGCTCGGGGCCGAGCGGCGCGGTCGGCGCGACCTTCCGCACCCACGCGGGCTCGGAGCACACCCTGGTGGTCTCGGCCACCGAGCGCGAGCCCCTGCACCTGCCCGATCCGCGACGGGCCCGCGCGGGGGTCGAGCGCACCGTCGCCGCGTGGCGGGAGTGGTCGGCGGCGTTCTCCTACGAGGGCCCGTGGGCCGAGGCGGTGCAGCGCAGCGCGCTCGCGCTCAAGCTGCTGATCTATAGTCCCGCCGGCTCGATCGCCGCCGCCGCGACGACCTCGCTGCCGGAGAGCGAATCGGGCGGGAAGAACTGGGACTACCGGTACGCGTGGGTGCGCGACCTCGCCTACACGGTGGGAGCGCTGGTGCACTTCGGGCTGCGGGAGGAGACCCACGCGGCTCTGTCGTGGTTGCTGCGCACCATCAAGGAGCACGGCCCCGAGCTGCGGATCTTCTACACACTCACCGGTGGTGCCGACGGACGCGTCGAGGAGCTCCCCGCGCCGGGCTGGCGCGGGATCGGCCCGGTGACGCAGGGCAACCGGGCGGCCGATCAGCTGCAGCTCGGCGTGTTCGGCGACCTGTTCGGCATCGTGCGCGCCTACCTCGACGAGGCCGACGGCAACGTGCTCGACGTCGAGACCGGCCGCTTCCTCGCCGACGTCGCCGACCGCGTCTGCGACAGCTGGCGGCTCGAGGACGCGGGGATGTGGGAACTGGAGGAGCCGCACCACCACACCTCCTCGAAGATGGGCTGCTGGCAGGCCCTCGACTCGGCGGTCTGGCTCGCCGAGCGCGGGCACATCGGCGATCGGGCGGAGCGCTGGGCGGAGGAGCGCGACCGCATCCGCGACTGGATCTCCGCGCACTGCTGGTCCCCGGAACGCGGCGCGTACCTGATGTGGCCCGGCAGCGATCGGCTCGACGCCTCCGTACTGCTGCACGCGCCGAGCGGCTTCGACCGGGGGGAGCGGATGTCGTCGACGATCGATGCGCTCGCGGCCGAGCTCGGCGACGGTCACCTGCTGTACCGCTACACCGGGATGCGGGACGAGGAGCATCCGTTCGTCGCGTGCGGCTTCTGGCGAGCCGCGGCCCTGGCGTGCGTGGGGCGGCGCGACGAGGCGGTCGAGCTCATGGACCTGCTGGTGCGGGATTCGAACGACGTCGGCCTGTTCGCCGAGATGGTCGACGCCGACGGCACCGCCTGGGGCAACTTCCCTCAGGCGCTCTCCCACCTGGCCTTGATCGACACGGCGATCGTCATCCGCGATCTCGCTCGACCCTGAGCCGAACGCCCGCGGCGACCCCGTCAGATCGTCGCGACCGAGCCGGCGTCGACGCGGTAGTTGGAGCCGTTGACGAAACTGGCCCGGTCCGAGCACAGGAACACGATGACGGCGGCGACCTCGTCCGGGTCGCCGCGGCGCTTCAGCTCCAGGTAGGGCCGCTCTTCCTCGAGGAACGACTCGATCGCCTCGTCGACGTCCGTGCCGCGCTGGTCCGCGCGCTTCTGCATCATCGCGTCGGTCATCGGCGTGTGGATGAAGGCGGGAGAGACGGCATTGACCAGCAGACCCTCCTGCGCGTAGCTGCGCGAGAGCCCCTTCGCCAGCGCGAGCACCCCGGCCTTCGCCGAGCAGTACGGCAACTCGTCGTCGTAGGGCTGCACCGCATCCTCGCTCGCGAGGTAGACGATCCGCCCCCACCCGCCGGAGCGCAGGTCCGGCAGGAACTCTCGCGTCAGCCGCACCGGACCCATCAGGTCCACCTCGATCGTCGAGGTCCAGCCCTCGTCGTCGATCTCGTGGAAGAGGCCCTGCGCCCCCGTGACGCCGGCGGACTGCACCAGGATGTCGATCTCGCCCACGGCATCCGCCACCCTCCGGTGCAGCTCGGCCAGCTCGTCGGCCTTCGTCACATCGGCGGCGAAGGCGAAGAGCCGCCCCTCGGGCGCGGCCAGCTCGGCCGCGGCGGCGTCCAGCCGGCCCTGCTCCGCGTCGGAGACGACGACGGTGGCACCCTCCTCCAGCAGGCGCCGCGCGGTGTGCCAGCCGATGCCCGAGTCGCCTCCGGTGACGAGCGCGACGCGCCCGGAGATGCCGAGGTCCATGCGATGTTTCCTTCCGTCGATGCCCAGGGGATCCGTGCTCAGCGGGTTCCGAAGGCGTGCACCGGTCGCCCGGTCGCGCCGACGTCGAGGGCGAAAATCCCCCCGCTCAGCGGCGCCCTCTCGAGTTGCTGCTCCGACGCGTTCTCGCGTGCGGAAGCGACGAGCAGGGTGCCGAGGTCCGGCCCTGCGAAGGCGACGGAGGTGACGTTCGGTGCGGGCACGTCGATCTCGTTCAGGATCTCGCCCTCCGGCGACCAGCGCACCACCCGGCCCTCGCCGTAGATGCCGTTCCAGAAGCAGCCGTCGGTGTCGAGGGACAGCCCGTCCGAGCTCCGCCCCACGAGGAGCGGCTCGGGCTCCCCGAGCGGACCGGTCGGGTCGTAGGGCGCGCGGTAGACCGTCTTCACGGCCGTGTCGGTGAAGAAGAAGGTACGGCCGTCATCCGACCATTCGAACCCGTTCGCCGTCCCGAGCCCGCCGAGCAGCACGTCGAGCCGGCCGTCCGGGCGCACGCGGTACAGGGCCGCATCGGCGTCGCCGCCGAGGTCCATCGAGCCCACCACGAACGCGCCGAACGGGTCGCACTTGCCCTCGTTGAGACGCATCAGCGGATGCCGGTGCGCGACGCGCGCGATCACGTCACGCCGGCCGTCGGGGGCGACCCGCTCCACCGTGGCTCCGAACGCCGCGACGACCCCGCCGTCGGCCGCGGGCTGGAACGAGGCCAGCGGCGGACCGAACGCGCTCACCGCATCCGCCGAGCCGTCCGCGGGTCCGCCCCACGGGCTCGTGTGCAGAGTGCCCGCGGTGATGTCGCACCAGCGCACCGCCTCGGCCTCCGCATCCCACCAGAGGCTCTCGGCGAGCACCGCGCGCGCGTTCCGGAAGGTGCCGACCGCGTCCCTCGGCACGCCCTCGCCCGACACCGGGGTCAGACCCGGCGCCAGTCGTGGGAGCCCAGATGCGACCCGGCCTGCGGGCCCATGAGCAGCATCCCGCCATCGACGGCCCAGGATGCGCCGGTGACATACGACGCAGCGGGCGAGGCGAGGAACGCGACCACGTCGGCGATCTCCTCCGCCGCGCCGGGCCGGCCGAGGGGCACGCCAGGACGTTCCGTGGCGTACGGATCCGCGCCGCCCGATGCGCTCATCTCGGTCGCGATCTCGCCAGGGGCGACGCTGTTGGCGGTGATGCCGTACTCCCCCAGCTCGAGGGCGAGGGTCTTCATCAGGCCGCCGAGGCCGTGCTTCGCGGCGTCGTAGGCCGCGGATCCGACCCGCGGCTGGGTCTCGTGCACGCTGGTGATCGCGATCAAGCGGCCCCCGGTCGCCTGCTGCACCATCAGCCGCGCGGCGCGCTGCAGCACGAGGAACGCGCCGTCGAGGTCGGTGCCGATCGTCATCCGCCACTCGTCCCACTCCATCCCGAGGAACGGTGTGCCCCCGCCGGCTCCGGCGTTGTTCACGAGCACATCGAGACCGCCGAGCCCGGCCGCCATGGTGTCGATCACGTCGCCCGCCTCGCCGAACTCCGTCACGTCGAGACGTGCGACCACCGCAGTTCGGCCGAGTTCGCGGATGCGCCCCGCCGTCTCCTCCGCGCCCTCCGAGTCGCTGCGCCAGGTGACCCCGACATCCATCCCGGCGCGGGCGAGGGCGATCGCGGTGGCCTGGCCGATGCCGGAGTCGGATGCGGTGACGATCGCGCGGCGGGGCCGGAAGTCGGGACGAGGCATGCCTCGACGGTAGGCACCGGGTCCCGGGCGCGGCACCACTCCCAGGGGTCTTTGCGCGACGCCGCCGGGAGCGACGCCGACACCGCCGCGGCCGCCGACACCGGATCGCGGGCCGGGGAGGTGCCTGTGAGCGCCGCTCCGGCATCCCCCCGCGCACGTACCGTCGCCCCGTGACCGATCAGTACACGATGCAGGACCCCACGAAGATGTACGCCGACATCGACACCGAGGCGCAGTACCAGGAGGGCGCGGGCCTCGACGCGGCGATGAAGGACCGGCCCGACCTCGGCGTCGACAGCTATCGCGGCTCGGAGCGCTTGGCCGGCCGGAAGGCGCTCGTCACCGGCGGCGACTCCGGCATCGGCGCCGCCACGGCGATCGCCTTCGCCCGGGAGGGAGCCGACGTGGCCATCGTCTACCTGCCTGAGGAAGAGGAGGACGCCGAGAACGTCGCCGCGCTCATCCGCGACGCGGGCCGCACTGCGGTGAAGATCCCCGGCGACATCACGAGCGACGCGTTCTGCCGGGAGCTGGTGCAGACCGCCGTCGATGGGCTCGGCGGCCTCGACATCCTCGTCAACAACGCGGGCAAGCAGCAGAACCAGCCCGAGTTCGCCGACGTGACCGACGACCAATTCGATGAGACCTACAAGACGAACGTCTACTCGATGTTCTGGATCACGAAGGCCGCACTGCCCCACCTCAAGCCCGGCTCGACGATCGTCAACACGACCTCGATCCAGGCCTACCAGCCCTCGCCGACACTCGTGGACTACGCCTCGACCAAGGCGGCGATCAACAACTTCACGAAGGGGCTGGCCGGATCGCTGGCGCCGCAGGGCATCCGGGTTAACGCCGTCGCGCCCGGCCCGGTGTGGACCCCGCTGCAGACCGCAGGTGGGCAACCGCCCGAGAAGCTCCCGTCGGTCGGGGAAGGCACGCCGCTCGGCCGGTGGGGGCAACCGGCCGAGCTCGCTCCGGCTTTCGTCTTCCTCGCCTCCGGCGAGTCGAGTTACGTGACCGGGGAGACGCTGAACGTCAATGGAGGGATGCCGACCCCGTGAGCATCCGCATCGCCGACGCCCGCGTGGTGCCGATCCTCCTCGCCCCCGATCTGGCGGCATCCACGCGGTTCTGGACCGAGCGGATCGGCCTGCCGATCCAGCAGCAGACCGAGTCGGCCGTCACGCTCGGCGCGGGCGCGGGCACCTCGATCCGGCTCTCCGCCAGTACGGAGGGGACCACGGACTCCCAGACCCAGCTCGACCTGGTCGTCGAGGACGTGCGCGCCGCGGTCGACGCCCTGCGTGCGAAGGGCGTGCAGTTCGAGGACTACGACAGCGACGAGGTCACGACCGTGGACGGCGTCGCCGATCAGGGCGACGCGTACGTCGCGTGGTTCACCGACCCGGGCGGCAACGTCGTCGGGGTCGAGCAAGCGAAATAGCAGGCGCGGCCGAAGGGGCCCGGCCCATCAGGGGGTGGGCATCCCCCCTGTCGCGCTGAGCGTCGTGCCGGAGACGAAACTCGCCTCCGCCGAGGCGAGGAACACGTAGGCGGGTGCGAGCTCGGCGGGCTGCCCCGCGCGGCCGTACCCGGTCTCCTCCCCGTAGTGCGTCAGCTGCTCCATCGAGACACCGTGCGACACCTGCAGCGGCGTCCACACCGCGCCGGGAGCCACGACGTTCACGCGGACGCCCTTGGACGCGAGCATCTGCGCGAGCCCCTTCGAGAAGTTGTTGATCGCCGCCTTCGTCGCGGCGTAGTCCACCCGCTCCGGCGCGGGCTGGTAGGCCTCGAGCGACGCGGTGTTCACGATCGCCGATCCGGGATTCAGGTAGGGCAGCGCGGCCTTCGTGATCCAGAAGTTCGCAAAGACGTTCGTGCGGAACGTGCGCTCGAACTGCTCGTCGGAGATGTCCTCCAGCTCCTGCTGGACGACCTGCTTCCCGGCGTTGTTGACCAGGATGTCGAGCCCGCCGAGTCCGTCGACCGCGGTCTGCACGAGTTCGCGGCAGAAGGCGGCGTCCGTGAGGTCGCCCGGGATCGGCAGGGCGACGCGACCCTCGGCCTCGATGAGCTCGATGATGCGGCGAGCGTCGCTGTCCTCCTCCGGCAGGTAGTTGATCGCCACATCCGCGCCCTCCCGCGCGAACGCGATCGCCACGGCGCCGCCGATCCCCGAGTCGCCGCCCGTGATGAGCGCCTTCCGGCCCTCGAGCCGTCCGCGTCCGCGGTAGGTGCGCTCGCCGAGGTCAGGCACCGGACGCATCTCGGACTGGATGCCCGGCTCGTCCTGCGTCTGCTCGGGCGGGTGGATCTCGGGGTAGCGGGCGGAGGGATCGTCGGATGCGAACTGGTCGGCCATGCTCCATGGTCGGCCGAGGTGCACCGCGCTCCAGCGATGCACAGAGGACGCGGAGGGCCCAGAGGATGCGGAGGGCCCAGAGGATGCGGAGGGCGCGGAGGATGCGGAGGGCTAAGCGGGTCAGCGCCGGCCGGGGCGATCCGCGCAGGAGACGCACTCCGTACGAGCGGGACGCAGCTGGAGCTGCGCCACCGGGATCGGCCGCCCGCAGACGGCGCAGCCGCCGAACGCGCCCGCATCCGCTCGCCGGTCGGCGCGGTCGAGTTCGGCGAGCTCGCGGGTGTACTCGGCTCGTGAGCCCTCCGCGGACTGCCAGGCGAAGGTCAGGTCGAAGCCCTCGGGGTCATGCTCCTAGTCGGTCCACTCCTCGCGCCCGCGCCTGATCTCCACGAGACGCCGCTCCAGGTGGTCCTGTCGCCCCCGGATAACCTGGCGCCGCGCGTCGATGAGCGTGTGGGCCCTGCTCGCATCGAGGGGGGCATGCATGCCCTCAGTACACCAGGTGCCGCATCCGGAGGCCCCGCCCCGACAGCCCGGCGGGTGAGCGCCGGGTGGCGTGCCGGCGCCTCGGCGCACGCGCAGCGGCCGGGTCCTGCCTCTGCCCGACGGGACCGGACGCATCCTGCGCTTTCGTGGGCGTCGGTGGCGGGACTAACGTGCGGTCATGTCGTTCGAGGTGAGCGCGGAGGCGTACGACGCGTTCATGGGCGGCTTCTCCGAGCCGCTTTCGGATGAGTTCCTCGCCTTCGCCGGTGTGCCGGAGGGCGGCCGCGTGCTCGATGTGGGCTGCGGGCCGGGCGCTCTCACCCGGCGCCTGATCGACCGTCTCGGCATTCAGTCCGTCGCGGCCGTCGACCCCTCCGCGTCGTTCGTCGACGCGGTGCGGGCGCGCTTCCCGGGCCTCGACGCGCGCCGGGCCAGCGCCGAGGAGCTGCCTTTCGCCGACGCCTCCGTCGACGCCGCGCTCGCGCAGCTCGTGGTGCACTTCATGCCCGATCCGGTCGCCGGCCTCCGGGAGATGGCGCGCGTCTGCCGCCCCGGCGGTGTCGTCGCGGCGTGCGTCTGGGACCACGCCGACGGCGGCGGGCCGCTCGCCGGGTACTGGGCGGCGGTGCGCGAGTTCGATCCGGATGCCGACGACGAGGCCGACCTGCCCGGCTCCCGGGAGGGTGACCTGATCCACCTCGCGACCGCTGCCGGACTGGTCGACGTGACCGGCGGCCGAGTCTCGATATCCCGTCGGTACGCCTCGTTCCAGGAGTGGTGGGAGCCGTACACGTACGGGATCGGACCCGCCGGCGCCTACGTGCGGAGCCTCGACGCGGCCGCCGTCGACCGGCTCCGCGGCCTCTGCGCCGCGCGCCTGCCGGCGGCGCCGTTCGAGATCCGGGCCTCGGCATGGGGGGTCCGCGGCCGGGTCGCCGGATCCCGATCTCGCGCCGTGCCCAAGAGTGCGGCCTAGACTCCCGCCATGAGAGCCAGCGTGCGATTCAGCCGAGAGCACAACGTCTGGGAGCTCTCGCTCGAGGGCGACGCGACGCATCCGATGGGCAGGCTTGAGCAGCTGACGGGGTTCGTCGGCACGTCGAATCCCGAGGACGTCGCTCGGGTGGAGGCGATCCTGCGCGAGTGGAATGCCGCCCCCACCGGCGGCGAGTGGTCCCACCAGGATGCGGGCTCGTGGGAGGTTCCCCTTCAGGACGGCACCGCGCTGTAGTCCACGGTCGGCGCCGCGCCGGAGCGGCTACTCGCTCCGCGCGAGCCAGGTGCGCGCGGCCCGCGCGAGCCCCGCCCGCTAGGACGCCGACTCGGCGACGCGGTCGAATCGGGCCCGGGCGGCCACGATGCCGGGGTGGTGGCGGATGGCCCAGGATGCGAGCAGCGCGGCCGGCTCCGTGAGGGTGCGTCCCACGTCGGTCAGCTCGTACTCGACACGGGGCGGCACCTGCGCGAAGACGGTGCGCGACACCAGGCCGTCGCGCTCGAGCTGGCGCAGCGTCAGGGTCAGCATCCGCTGCGAGATCCCCGGGATATGGCGCTGCAGCTCGCCGAAGCGCAGCACGCCCGAGTCGAGCGTACCGATGACCAGCAACGACCACTTGTCGCCGATGCGGTCGAGCACGTCGCGGATCGCGGCGCCGTCGCCGTGCTCGTAGTAACTATCAACCCGCCCCTGATCCTGGGAGATCTCACGTGACCATCGTCCTTCTCGTCCTCAACATCGTCCTCGGTATCGTCTTCCTCGCCGCAGGGCTGATGAAGCTCCTGCGCTTGCGGGAGAAGCTCGCCGAGTCGGGCATGGCCTGGGCCGGCGACTTCGGTGCGACCGCGGTCAAGGCGATCGGCGCGGCCGAGGTGCTCGGCGCCCTGGGGCTCGTCCTGCCCCGCATCACGGGGATCGCTCCGGCGCTCGCTCCCATCGCCGCGATCTGCCTGGTGATCCTCATGATCGGCGCCGCCGTCGTGCACATCCGCCGTCACGAGCCGCCGGTGCCGCCGGTCGCGCTGGCCGTGCTCTCCGCGGTGAGCGCGGTGCTCGGCTTCCTCGCCCTCTGAGGTCGCGCGGCGGGCCCCGGGGCCGAGGTCCGCGGGGCCCGCTTCCTGCGTGCCACCCGGCAACCGCATCCTCACCTGAGCCCACTGTCGTCGGAGCCCATTAGGGTTCGAGCGCCCCTTTCCCAGTCCTCCGGCATCCGCCGCGGGGACTCGCCGCCGTGCGCTGATCGAACTCGCGCCAGGACAGACAGGGAACGCTCTCATGGATTCCACCGACCGCCGGATCACCCGCCGTCACCTCCTCGCCGGAGCGGGGGCGGCAGCCCTCCCCGTTCTGCTCGCGGGGTGCGGATTCGTGCCTGAACAACCCGCCTCGAAGAAGGCGGGGGCGGGCACCCTCACCTTCACCACGTGGGGCACCGACGCCGAGCTGCAGGGCTTCCGCAGCGCGATCGCGAGCTTCCAGAAGGCCAATCCCGGCTCGAAGGTCACCCTGAACGCGGTGCCCTACGAGCAGATGTTCACGAACATCGACGCGCAGATCCAGGCGGGCAACCCGCCGGATGTGTTCCGCGTCCCGTACTACACGTTCGGCTCGTATGCGGGTGCCGGGCAGCTGCTCGACCTGTCGAAGGCCCTGCCGAGCGGATTCGAGAACCGGTTCACTCCGCAGGCCTGGGCGGCGGTGCAGAACGAGAGGAAGCCCTACGGCGTCCCGCACCACACCGACACCTCGGTGATCCTCTACAATACGGCGGCGCTGGCGGATGCCGGCATCACCTCGGTGCCGACGAAGCTCGAGGACGCGTGGACCTGGGAGGAGTTCGAGGCGATCGCGAAGAGGCTGCGCGCGGCGCAGCCCGCCGAGAAGTACCCCTTCGCCTACAACTGGCAGGGCAACGGGGTCACCCGGTGGCTCAGCTGGCTATTCGAGGCCGACGGCCGATTCCTCCAGAGCGACCTGGTCAGCCCGGCGATCGACTCGGCCGCCGGCCGGGCCGCCGTGGAGTTCACGAAGTCGTTCTTCCCGCAGAACCTCGTGCCGCAGAACAACTCGGTGAAGTCGGCGACCTACGCCGCCGACACCTGGTACTCGCAGACCGCCGCGATGGTCTTCTCGGGGGCGTTCGCGATCCCGGATGCCACGGCCAACCTGCAGTTCGAGTGGGGCGCCACCTTCTCCCCGACGAGGAAGCGCGCCGGCGGCGACTTCGGCGGCAACGCGCTCGTGGCCACCACGGCGGCGAAGGACAAGGCGGACCTCGTGGTCGCGTTCTTCGACCACGTCACCACCGCCTCCCAGATGCGGGACTTCTGTGCCACCGCGTCCCTGCTGCCCACCCGCCGCGACCTGGTGGAGAACGGCATCCGCTTCGACGTGCGGCCCGAGCTGGCACCGGTGTTCGTGGGCCAGGCGTCCACCGTGAAGGCGGTCGATTCGGGGCAGGTCGCCTCGCCGTCGATGGCCGGGATCATCACCGTGCTGAAGGATCAGCTCGACCGCGCGTTCATCGGCGGGCAGAGCGTCGACGACACGATCTCGGGCCTCTCCGACGGCATCGCGGCGGCGACGAAGCAGTGACCCCGTCCGCACGCCCGGGCCGTGTCGGCGGGTCGCGCGGTCCGCGGCTGCGGCGGGAGCCCAGCGTGCTCGCAGGCTACGGGTTCGTGGCGCCCAACTTCGCCCTGCTCGGACTGTTCGTGTTCGTGCCGCTCGCGGGCGCGGTCGTCATCAGCCTGCAGCGCACGAACGGGTTCGGCGGCGGCGTCTTCGCGGGGCTCGACAACTACGCGCGGCTGTTCGCGGATCCGCTGTTCTGGCGATCCGCCGGCAACACCGTGCTGTTCACCGCGATCATCACACCGCTGTCGATGGGGCTTGGCCTGCTGGTCGCGCTGCTGCTGGACTCGGTACTGCCCGCCCGGGCGCTGTTCCGCTCGGCGATCATCGTGCCGATGGCGGTCTCGGGCGTCGCGACGGCGCTCGCGGGGCGCCTGATCTTCGACGAGAACAGCGGAGTGCTCGACCTGGCGCTGCGCGGTCTGGGTCTGCCGAGCGTGTCGTGGCAGTCGAACGGGGTCGCCTCGTTCGCCTCGGTGGTCGCCGTCACCGTGTGGTGGCGGGTGGGCTTCAACATGATCGTCTACCTCGCCGGCCTGCAGGGCATCGGCGTCGCGCTCAAGGAGGCCGCGCTGCTGGACGGCGCCACCGCGGGGCAGCGGCTGCGCTTCATCACCGTGCCCCTCCTCGGTCCCACGTCGTTCTTCCTGCTCATCGTCAACGTGATCTTCTCGTTCTCGCTGTTCGACATCGTGTTCGTGATGACCGGCGGCGGTCCGGCGGATGCCACGTCCGTGCTCGTCACCTACGCCTACGATCAGGGCTTCGTCAGTCGCGACCAGGGCTATGCCGCGGCGATCGGGGTGGTGCTGCTCCTGGCCACCCTCGTGTTCACGGCGGTGCAGTGGCGCGGCAATCGCGGTCGGGACGTGACCGAGTGAGCGGCGTCGGTATCCGGCGCCGCGGAGCTGCTCCGCGGATCGGGCTGGCGGTGCGGGTGGTGCTCGCGGTGCTCGTCAGCGCGGTGACGCTGTTCCCCATTTACTGGATGTTCGCCGTCGCGTTCTCCTCGCGGTCCGAGCTGCTGGGCGGAACGCTGCGCCTCTGGCCCACCGCGCCCACCTGGGCCAACTTCGCGGGCGTGTTCGAGCGCTTCCCCGTGACCACCTGGGTGGGCAACTCCGTCGCGATCGCGCTCACGACCTCCGTCATCACCGTGACCGTCAACCTGCTGGCCGGCTACGCGTTCGCGCACCTGCGCTTCCGCGGCTCGACGCTGCTGTTCCTGCTCGCCCTGATGACGACGACCCTGCCGCTGCAGGTGATCATGGTCGCCCTGTTCCGGCTCGTCACCGGCCTCGGGCTCTACGGCAGCTACTGGGCGGTGATCCTGCCCACGGCCGGCTCGGCGATCGGGATCTTCCTCGCCCGGCAGTTCATCCTCGGCATCCCGCGCGACCTCATCGAGGCGGCGCGGCTGGACGGGGCGAGCAACCTGCGGGTGTTCTGGCGGATCGTGCTCCCGCTGTCCAGGCCCCTGCTGGCGGTGCTGTTCTTCCTCAGCGTGCTGAACTCGTGGAACGACTTCGCCTGGCCGCTGATCGCGCTCAAGGAGAACAGACTCTTCACCCTGCCGATCGGGCTGCTCTACCTGCAGAGCCAGAACGGACCCGACTACGGCGGCACGATGGCGTTCGCGCTCATCAACGTGATCCCGATGGTGGTCGTGTTCCTCGCGGCGCAGCGCTGGTTCGTGCAGGGCTTCGCCCGCAGCGGATTGCGCTAGGCGGTGCTGGCGCGCGCCCCGGCCGGATCGGCCAGCAGCGCGGCGAACGCCGCCTCGGCCGCCCCGACCAGCAGGCGGTCCTCGCCGAGCTCCGCGGGCAGGAGGCGCAGGCCATCCGCGCTGGAGGCGAAGGCGGACTCGTCGACCAGCCGCGCCATCCGCTCGGGGTCACGCCGCAGCAGCGTGGAGAGGTAGCCGCCGAGGACGATCGCCTCGGGGTTCAGCGTCGAGACGATCCCGCCGAGCGCTGCGGAGAGCATCCGCGTCTGCCGCTCGAGTTCCGCGACGATGGCGTCGCTCGGCTCCGCGATCCTGCGCTCGAGTTCCTCCTCGGGCAGCGCGTCCACGCCGAGCAGCTCCAGGATGCGGACGCGCGAGACGCTCTCCTCGAGCGTCGCGCTCTCGTCCAGCCGCGGCCGGGTCTGACCGAACTCGCCCGCGTAGCCGCCGTGGCCGCCCACGAGCCGCCCGCCGGAGAGGATCCCTCCGCCGATGCCGCTCGCCCCGCCGTTGAGGTAGACGAGATCGTCGATGCCGCGACCCGCCCCGAACAGGTGCTCGGCGGTCGCGCCGAGAGTCGCGTCGTTCGCGACCACCGTCGGGTGTCCGGTCGCGTCCGCGACGAGGTCGGCGAGGGGCGCATCCGCCCACGACAGGTGGGGCGCCCAGCGGACCAGCCCGTCGGAGGAGCGCACGAGCCCTGGCACCGCCAGCCCGATGCCGGCGATCCGGTGTCCGGCGAGTTCGTCGGCGTTCTCGCGCAACAGAATCGCGACCAGCCGGGCGGTCTCCTCCGGCGTCGCGGGCGCGCTGAGCTCGTGCCGGACATGCCGGACCCGCCGGGCGCTCAGCCCGACGATGCCGATCGTCACCGCGTCGACCTCGGGGTTCACCGCGATCGCGACCGGCCCGGCATGCGGCGAGACGATCGGAGACGGACGGCCCACCCGGCCCCCGGAGCCCTGCTCGCTCTCCACAACGAGCTCGAGCGCCACGAGCTCGCCGACCAGCGCGGCGACGGTGGACCGATTCAGCCCGGTCAGTGCGGTGATCCGGGAGCGCGACACCGCGCCGGCGCGGTGCACGACGCCGAGCACCGCGGCGAGATTGCCTTGGCGCAGCCCGTCGACCGTGCGGCGGATCGCACCCGGCACCGCGCCGCGCGTGGGCCGCACCGGATGCCGCATACGGCCACGCTAGCCACCCCAGCGAGGATGTGTCCTACGCCGCAACGATCCGGGCACCGCTACAGGGTGCGGTCGAGGTCCGTCCCGGGGTCGGTGTTGGGGCCTCCGGCGTCAGCGTCCTCGGCGACCGGCCCCTCGCCACCGCCGTCCTCGACGACCTCCTCCCGCAGCCGGACCACGAAGAACACCACGACGACCACCAGGTACAGCACCAGCGAGGCGATCGGCGAGACGAAGGCGAGCCCGATGCTCACCGGCGCCGCAGCGATGGTGGCCACGGAGGCTCGGGCGTGCGCACGCATCCACGCCGCATCCTCGTCCGAGCGCAGGAGGGCCGGATGTCGGATGAGGTGCAGGTCGAGGGCCAGCCACGGCACGCTGATGATCACGGTCACGACCGCGAAGACGAAGATCGCGGCGATCTGCGCGGAGGCGTCGCCGCGCTCCAGCGCCGCGGATATCAGCGCGGTCGGCCAAGGCATCAGGGACGCGCCGAGGAGCACCCCGAGGTTCAGCACCTGCACCACCGGACTCGCGGCCCGGATGCGGGCGACGGCCTCCCGATGATTCAGCCACACCACGCCGACGGTGAGGAACGCCGCGAGGAACGCCAGGTAGGTCGGCCACGCCTCCAGCAGCTGCGCGGGGGTCCGTGCCCCGTCCGGGAGCAGGTCGAGCACCAGCAGCGTGAGCACGATCGCGAGGACCGCGTCGCTGAAGGCCTCGAGACGGCCCGTTCCCGATGTCCGCGCGCGAGTCCCCACCCGCGGCATTCTTGCAGGCGCGGAGGACGGCGGGAATCGCGCTCCGGCTTCCGCCCCGCCCCCAGACCGGATAAGTTGTAGCTGCAAACAATCGCTCGTTCAGCGCCGAATCGAGGACGCACATGACCGCCACCCCCACCCCTGCCGACCGCTTCACCTTCGGTCTCTGGACGATCGGGTACAACGGCACCGATCCCTTCGGCGGCCCGACCCGGCCCCCGCTCGACACCGTGCACGCGGTCGAGAAGCTCGCCGAGCTCGGCGCCTACGGGCTCACTCTGCACGACGACGACCTGTTCGCCTTCGGCTCGACGGATGCCGAGCGCCGCCACGAGATCGACCGGTTGACGGGGGCGCTGGCCTCGACGGGCCTTCGGGTGCCGATGATCACCACGAACCTGTTCAGCGCGCCCGTGTTCAAGGACGGCGGCTTCACCTCCAACGACCGGGTCGTGCGTCGCTTCGCGCTCCGCAAGGTGCTGCGCAACCTCGACCTCGCCGCCGAGCTGGGCGCCACCACCTGCGTGATGTGGGGCGGGCGGGTGGGGGCGGAGTACGACGCGGCCAAGGACATCCGCTCCGCCCTCGCGCGATACAAGGAGGCCGTCGACCTGCTCGGCCAGTACGTCGTGGACCAGGGCTACGACATCCGCTTCGCGATCGAGCCGAAGCCGAACGAGCCGCGCGGGGACATCCTGCTGCCCACCGTCGGGCACGCGCTCGCCTTCATCTCCTCGCTCGAGAGGCCCGAGATGGTCGGGCTCAACCCGGAGGTGGGGCACGAGCAGATGGCCGGTCTCAACTTCGCGGCAGGCATCGCGCAGGCGCTCTACCACGGCAAGCTCTTCCACATCGACCTCAACGGTCAGCGCGGGATCAAGTACGACCAGGACCTCGTGTTCGGGCACGGCGACCTGCACAACGCATTCGCCCTCGTCGACCTGCTCGAGAACGGCGGACCGCAGGGCGGCCCCGCCTACGACGGACCCCGTCACTTCGACTACAAGCCCTCGCGCACCGAGGACGAGGCCGGCGTGTGGGACTCCGCCGCCGCCAACATGCGCACCTACCTGCTGCTCAAGGAGCGGGCGGCCGCGTTCCGCGCCGACCCGGAGGTGCAGGAGGCGCTCGCCGCCGCGCGGGTGCCCGAGCTCGCGCAGCCGACCCTCGGCGAGGGCGAGGGGTATGCCGAGCTGCTGGAGGACCGCAGCGCGTGGGACGACTTCGACCCCGCCGCCTACCTCGGCGCCCGGGGCTTCGGCTTCGTGCGCCTGCAGCAGCTCGCCACCGAGCACCTCCTCGGCGCCCGCGGCTGAGACCCCCGGTTCTGTGCGGCGGGCGCCCTGCGGGCCCGGGTGCTTTGGGCGCGGGGTGCGGGTGCGGGCGCGGGCGCGGGCGCCTCGGGCGCGTGCGGGGCACGGGCGCGGGTGCGTGCGCTTCGGGCGCGCGGGTGCGGGCGCGGGCGCGGGCGC
>JACRGJ010000049.1 GCA_016212425.1 Micrococcales bacterium
AGCCGTCCGTCCGCGAGCGGCCGGTCGAACCAGAGCCACATGTCGAAGACCGCGTCGCCGTACTGCGCCCAGCCGTCGTCGAGCTCGTCGCGCGCCTCGACGAGGCCCCAGAACTCGTCCAGCGCGGCCTCGTCCTCCTGCCTCAGGACCCCCTCCGTGAACTGCTCGAGCTTCTCCAGCGCCGAGCCCCGGTCGCTCGGCCCGAAGCGCGGCGCCGCCTCATCGGCGCGCAGGCAGCAGCGCTTGTACTTCAGCCCGCTCCCGCACGGGCACGCATCGTTTCGTCCAGGCCTCCGCGTCGCCACAAGCGCCTCCGCGCGTCAGGGCCGCAGCATGCCACATCGGCCGGCTCCGTCGTGATCCGGCGCGACCTCGCGCGCACCTGACCAGCCTCAGTGCGCTGGGCAAGGATTACTCAGCATCGCCAAGTCCGGCTCCGGGGATCTGGCACGTACAGGTCGTCGGATCGAACGTCCCCGAGGGCCGCCAGGACGGCGCGGCCCGCCTGATCACCCCTCGTCTCGCCGCCGTGACCAGTAGCCCGGCCGCCGGCTTGTGTGCGCGAGCGCGAGGATCACGATGTCCCCGTCCTTGATCCGGTATGGCATGGTGAAGGGAAACCGATCGAGGACGGCCACACGCCGGTCGGGACGATCCCGCCACTCTGGGGCAGCCTCAGGGAACCGTTGAATGGTCTCGAGGACCGCATCGATCTCATCCTCGAGCTCAGCACCCAGACCTGGCTGGCGTGACTCGTAGTAGTCGACCTCGTGGTCGATCTCCGCCACTGCGAGGCGATGGATCCGTAGGGTCATCGACCCGCGCGAGCAGTCCGGCGCCGTCGAACGTGGGCACGGTACTCCTCGAGCGTCATCGTCTCGGTGGTGCCCGCACCGACCGCTGCAGCACGGCGGTCGATTTCCTCATTCCAGGCGTCCGTGACGCCGGTCTCCGGCTCGCGGTCGAGGCTGCGGATCAGTTCCAGCGCAAGACGAGCACGCTCGTTCGGCGGCAGGCGCAGGATCTCGGCAAGCATGTCGCTCGGAGCCATCGTGGGACTCTAGCACCTACTTGCGCACAAACAGGCCCGGCGATCACATCGAGCTGCTGCTCGGGCAGTGTCGCAAGCACGGGATCGAGGCGGGAACGCTGAGTCAGGCTAACGTGGTCGAAGTTCAGGGCGCACGTGACCGGGAAACCGTCGTCGGCGGCCAGCAGGATCTCGCTGGAGATCCCGAGTATCGTTCGAGTCGCGGGAGCGACGATGATCTCGTTCAAGGCCTCGATGACGTCATCGCGCGTGAGCAGGAGCACCGGCCGGCGCTTGTCGGCAGCGCGAACGTGTACCACCGAACTTCACCGCGACGCATCCAAGTCCTCCCAGCCGTCGGACTCCCACGCCAGGGGATCGTCCTCGCAGGAGAACTCGTCCGGTTCAGGAGGAACCGCGCCATAGGCGGCGGCGTCCGCGCCACCGCCCCGCGCAGCGGCGTGCAGAGCCATCCTCGCGAGCCGCACCTGCTCGTCGTGAGGGAGCTTGACGATGATGGCCCAAAGGTCCCGTGCGGTCAGCGGCGTGCTCATGGAGATGGTGAGCAACATTGTCACCCGGGATCGCCCGCGACGCCAGGTTTGCCACCGGCGGCTCGCACCGCGACGAACCCGAGGGCCGCCAGGAGCTCGCGCTCGTCTGCCTGGGGCGCTTCCACGCCCCAGACGGCGTGCCGATTCTGCGCTCGGCTCCGGATGTGAAGGATCGTCCGTGCTTTCTCGGGGATTTGCCCGTTACCGAGGCCGAGCAGCGAGGGCTGCTCCAGGCGGATGATCCGGACGTTCGCGCGCAATGGCAGGGCCGGGTTCTTCGCGAAGCGCGGTTCGGGGAGGTCTGGAAGTACGTCTGGCTGAACGACGCCGTCCGTGACTGGCCCCGGATCAGGTGCCACCTGGGACGCTCGCGCAGCTCCCGGGCATGGAAGGTCGCCCACGAAGCGTGCTCGCCATCCTCGGGCGCGCGTTCCGGTAGCGTCGTGCTCAACGCGCCGAGCCGGCGGCCGCCGCGACGAGCTCGAGCGGCAGGAAAATGGAGGTCGGCGTGGGCTTCGACTCGAACCGTCCTTCGGCCGCCTCGAGCGGCGAGAAGCCGAACCGCGCGTAGAAGTCGACGGCGCCGGGCTTGGCGTCGACGAGGATGCCGACGCACCCGTACTCCTCGGACATCCTCCATGAGCAGGACGTGGCGCAGGAGCCGACCTCCCACGCCGTGGCCTTGCTCCGTATCCCGGACCGCCAGCCGCGCCAGCCGGAGTCCGGGCAGCAGGTAGTGAGGCAGGCGGCGGCGCTTCGACGGCAGCGGCAGCGGTCGCGTGCTCGGCACCGCGTCGCCCCCGTCGTGAAACGCCCTGGGCGCGTCCTCCTCGCCGGGGATCGCGACCCGGGCCTCGTCGCCGAGCTCGATCCGGTGCTCGATCACGTCCGGAGGATCGGCCCCGAGCGCGTCGGGCGCGAGGCCGACGTTTAGCACCCGGTTCGTCCCCGTCCGCTCCTCGGCGACGACCACCGTGAGCACCCGCGGGAGGTGCCCGGCGAGCGGCGAGCCGCGGTCGGCCGCGACGAGCCGCTCCGCGAGTGACAGCGCCATGCGGTCGGTGAACACGAGGGCGCAGCAGGGGAACGGGACGCGCACGTCGCGCCCGACCACGTCGAGCTCGGTCTGCGCCAGCATGTACGCGAGCGGCTCGTCGACCCAGAAGGTCTTGCGCCGGTGCAGGCCGAACCAGACCGCCCAGCGCAGCCGTCGCAGGAGCCGATCCGCCGCGATCGCCGTCTCGCCATCGGCCCCGAGGTGCTCCCCCTGCCCCTTGCAGAAGCGCCGGACCTCGAGGTC
>JACRGJ010000050.1 GCA_016212425.1 Micrococcales bacterium
CGCGCGAGAAGCCGAACGTCATCTGCGTGAGGTCGTTGGTCCCGTACGAGAAGAACTCCGCGGTCTTGGCGATCTTGTCGGCGGTGAGCGCGGCGCGCGGGATCTCGATCATCGTCCCGTACATGTGCGGGATCTCGGCGAACCGGAGACGCCTCGGATGGCCGGACCTTTGTGCCGGTCCTACGTGGCGTGGCGCGCGCGGACCGCTGGGCGGTGGTCAGGACGCTTGGTCTCTGATCTCGCTCTCACCCTGGCGCTGTGCGCCTACCCGGCGGGCTCGCGGTAGCCCTTGCGACGCTTGGAGTCGGCCATGTGGTGGGCCTCGGCGACGGCCTCCTCGACGGTGGTGAAGCTCTTGATCTGGGTCTGGCCGCGGGTGCCGATGCGGCCGAACGTCACCACGTAGGTCATCCCCTGGACATCGACCCGCCAGAACTTGTGGTGCGCCCCTTCGGACAGCTCGAGGTAGCAGGGCAGGCCGGGGTGGGCTCCGGCCGGGGCCGCCAGGGCGGACGGCGGGAGCACAGGCACGGCCACGGTCGGCGGCGTTGGCGCCGGAGGGTGGACGGCCGCGTGTGGTGCCGGGCCCGCCGGAGGTGCCGGCGGCGTCACGGGCGGGGAGGCTGCCGGCAGGGGTGCCGCTGGCCGCGCGGTTTGTCCCGCTTCGGGCTCGATGGTCGGCGGCCGCTCCTCGCGTGTCGGCACCGGTGCGGGCTCAAGCGACCCGGAAGCTGCGGCCGGCGCGATCTCCGGCGCGGCGGCCCCGATACCCGCCCTTGGGGCGAGGCCCCCGGGGGTCGGCGGAGCGGCGGTCGCCTCGGCTTGGCCGGCAGAAGCGACCCGCTGCGCTGCGGCCTCCACGGATCCCGCGGTCTCGAGCCGTGATGGCTCAGGAGCAGCCGTCGGTTTCGCCTCGGTCGAGTGTGCCGGCGCGACCTCGGGCTCCTCGGCCTCGGGCTCCTCGTGCTCGCCGCCGGCCGCCGCCCGCTCGAGTCTGGTCATCACGCGCTCGGGATCATCGATCCAGTCGCGAGTCGGCACGATCACGGTCCGCCAGCCGAACGCCTCGAGCAGCCTGGGGCGCAGGAGGTAGCGCTCGAGCACGTCGGCGCCGGGCTCGTGTCGGTCGAGCAGCACGCCGAGCCTGAACTCCCGCTCGCCGGGTCGCTTCACCGCCAGGTCACAGCGCAGCTTCGACGTGCCGGCCCCGGCCACCACCTCGTAACCGCGCTCGATCAGGGCCTGGGCGAGCTCCGTGGCGAGCGCACGGCGCTCCCCTTCCCGGGCGCGTGAGAGCAGCCTCGGCGTCAGCAGGTCGAGCACGCGGCGTGAGGACACCTGATCGCCCCGCGATACCGCCTCGGCGTACTCGAGGTAGCCGCGGAGGCAGTTGGCGCCGTCGTTGTACTCGTTCGTGATGTCGGCGTGGCGAATCGAGCTGACCACGACCATGTGGCGGCGCGCCCGGGAGAAGATCACGTTAAGCCGCTTCTCCCCGCCGTTGCGGTTGATCGGTCCAAAGCTCTGCAGCATTCGACCGACCGGGTCGTACCCGTAACACACCGAGACGATGATGACGTCGCGCTCGTCGCCCTGCACGTTCTCGAGGTTCTTGACGAAAAGCCCGACGAGCTGGCCGTCCTCCTCGCGCTCGTACTCGCGCTCGAGGCGGTCGCGGAACGCCTCGTCCTCGGAGGCGAGCCGCGCCAGCGCCTGCTCGATGGCCTCCTGCTGGGCCTCGGAGAACGCGACCACCCCCAGCGAGCAACCGGTCTCCCGCGCCAGCAGCTCGCGCAGGAGCTGAGCGATGTAGGCCGCCTCCTTGAGGTTGCGGCGGCGCTCATAGACCCCGCCGGAGACGTAGTGGAAGCTGATGCTCCGGGCGACCAGCGCCTCGACTCCTGCTGTACCGTCCGCCACGTCGGAGACCTCTACCTCGCCGCGCCCGGCGGCGTGGGCCGCCACGTCCGGCACGGTGAGCAGCTCGCCCGCGTAGAACGCCGCGTTGGAGAACGCGATCAGCGCCTCCGAGCGGCTTCGATAGTGCCACCCCAGCAGCGTCCGCGGCAGCGCCCGGGCGGCCTGGGCCAGCAGGCTGTCGGAAGAGAGGTCGAGCTCCCCGGCCTCGTCGCCGTCGTCGAGCGTGAGCTCATCGTCGCCCGACCGCGCGGCCGAGAAGAAGTTGGTCGGCGGGAGCTGCATCTCGTCGCCCACGACCACCACCTGAGGCGCGCGGTAAAGCGAGGGCACCGCCTCCTCGACCCGCACCTGGCTGGCCTCGTCGAAGATCACCACGTCGAAACCGGCGGCCTCCAGCGGCAGCACGTCGGCGACCGCGAGCGGGCTCATGAGGAACACCGGCTTGAGATCGGCGATGACCTGGCCCATCGGGCTCGCGACCATGTCCCTGATCGACCGGAAGCGCATGACCTTGGAGACCTCGTGCTCGAGCTCGCGGCGGCCCGCCGCGTAGCGCCGCTTGAGCTCGCGGGAGGCCGCGTCGAGTTGGCCGGCCGGCAGCGAGGAGATCCGCACGTGCTCGGCGAAGCGCCGGCGCACCCGCTCGGCGACCACCCTGGCACCGAGGGCGAGCCAGCGGTCCCATGCTTCCCCGAGCCGCGCCACGTGCTGCGCCAGCATGCGGCCGTCGAAACGCACCAGCGAGCGGTCCTCGCGCAGGGCGAGCGCCAGGCTGTGGAACGCGATCGCCCCCTCGAGTTCGTTCGGATGGAGCGGCAAAGTGCGCAGCGCGCTCCTGAGCGCGGCCGGCGCCTGGGCGAGCTCGGCGAGCACCGGCAGCAGCTCGGGAAGCTGGGGCAGCCCGCGCTCGAGCTCGGCGAGGGTCGCGCCGAGGGTCGCCAGGCTCCACTCCGGCTCGGCCGTCACCAGTCCCGTGGCGGCGGTCAGCAGCGCCTCGACGCGCGCCGCCAGCTCGCCCACTCTGGCGCGCCCCTGTGAGGCGGCGACGCCGAGCGCCAGCGCCTTGACGGCCCCCGGCAGCGACCCAATGGCCTCGCGCGCGGCGGCGACCAGCTCCAAGGCCGCCTCCGGGTCGTCGAGCCCGTGCCGCTCGGCGAGCTCCGCGAGTCCGACCTCGAGCGCGGCCCGCGCCTTGTGCTCGGTCGCGAGCCCCTCGAGGAGGGTGACGAACGACGGCGCCACGGCGTGGCGGGCGAGGTCGTAGTGGCTCGCCATGACCTTGCCGAGCCGCCACCAGGCGGGTGACACGAGGCGCAGCGGTGAGCTCTCGAGCGACCTCGCCTGGGCCAGCGCCGCGACCGTGTCGGCGGGCGACAGCCGCACCTTCCAGTGGCCCGCCTTGCCCTCGGCCTTGGCCAGCTCCTGGCGGCGCCGCCTGAGCCTCGCTGCGGCCTCCTCCCACTGCTCCGAGGCCGCGCTGCCCACCTCGAGCAGGCCGAGCAGCTTGAGCCGCGCAACCGGCTCGGTCCTGACCGCCCACGCGGCCAGGGCGGAGGCTTCGGCCAGAGTCAGCGTCGCCGGGTCGAGCCCCAGTGAAGGCAGGGAAGTCTCCAGCTCCGCGGCGGCCTGGCGGGCTCGCGCCAGGCGGGAGGCCAGCCGGTCCCACGGCTCGTCCGAGTTCGCCACGTCGGGGTGGAGGTGCCGCAGGGGATGCGCGGCCCACACCGGCGCGTCGCCGAGGTCGGCGAGCGTGGTCCCGAGCCTGGTGACCGCGGCGCCCCAGCGTTGCCAGACCTCGTAGGGCGGCAGTAGCTCGGCCGTCATCGGTTCGAGCTTTGGCCTGGCCGCGCCGAGCTCCACCAGGCGCTCGAGGAGCTTGCCGAGCGGCACGCCGGCCTGACCGCGGACCTCGGAATGGGCGCGGGCGAACCGCTGCAGGACGGCGCCCTCGGCGCGCAGCGCGGCGATCGCGGCCTCGCGCTCGGCCTCCGCCGTGTCGTCCTCCCCGGCCTGGAGCATCGCCTGGTACGAGGTCTTGAGGTCGGAGACCAGCTCTTTCTTGTCGGACTGCGAGTCGTGGACCAGGCAGACCAGCCGCTCGAGACCGGCCTGGCGGAGCCGGTGGTACACCACGTCGAGCGCGGCCCGCTTCTCGCACACGAACAGGACGCGCCGGCCGGCGCCCACGAGGTCGGCGATCAGGTTGGTGATAGTCTGCGACTTGCCGGTCCCCGGCGGCCCCTGGATGATGACCGAGCCGCCCTCCCGGACCTTGACGATCGCCGACGCCTGGGTGGGGTCGGTGGCCACGATCGAGATGAGCTCTCCGGGGTCGAGACCTGCGACCTCTTCGGTCGCGCTCGGGCGCGGCTCGAGACGGAACACCTCACCGAACGAGCCGGAGGCCGCCTCGCTCTCGAGCAACCGATCGAAGTCTCGAACCAGGCTCATCTTGCGGTAGTTGAAGTTGCCCAGCGTGAGGCCGGAGAGGTCGAGGTCCCAGACGTAGGGGTTGTGGGCCGAGCCTTCCTTCAGAGCGTAGACCTGCCTTTGCCGAACGTCCGGCCCTGGCTCGAGCCCGATCCCTGCAAACAGCGGTAGGCGCGGGCGCGGCTGCTCGCGCACCACCTCGTCGAACGGGGAGTGGCTGGGGCGGACGCGGCGGAGGTAGAGCTGCAGCCCGAGCGGCTGGAAGCTCTCGCGGGCGTACGAGTAGTCGATGCCGAACGACGAGGTGCGCACCCCGCGCCCGGACAGTGGCAGGCGCCGGCGCAGCCCGTCGAGCCGACGCCGGGCGCTCTCCCAGATCAGCTCGATGCGGGGCCGATCGAGGAGCGTCAGGGTGACGCCGGGCTCGCTCGCTCGGATCTGCGCCTCGAGCGCGCGGTGGAGGTCGGCGGGGGCGGCCTCCTTGAGGTCGATGGCCTCGGGCAGGGCGAGACCGTACAGGTCCTTGAGGTACTGGCGCAGCGCCGGGTTCACCTCGGCCTCGCTCGAGCTCGCCTGGACGAGCCAGGTGTCGCGTACCCCTTTCTTCTTGACGAGCTCGACCGGGAGCAGCAGGAGCGGCGAGGTGATGCGCTCGCCCGGCGCCTCCTTGAGGTTGTGCCAGCGCAGCCAGGCGAGCACCAGGCGGAGCTGCGAGAAGCCGAACTCGCGCCGGTCTCGGGCCGACTCCTGGCGGATGCGGTCGAGCATGCCGGCGAGGTATGGGTCCTCGCGGAAGCGCAGCCAGGAGCCGAGGTTGACCGGCTCCCCCTCGATGAGCTTCGCGGCGATCTCGCCGTGCCACAAGAAGAGCTGCTCACGCTTGATATGGCGAACGTCGAGCAGCAGCGGCACCGAGACCTCGGTGAGGTTGACCGCGCCGAGGCTCGGCCGGAAGTAGATCAGCCGGTTGCGTCGCGTGATCTCGAACAGGCGCTGGCGCAGGTGAGCGAGCACGATCCCGCGGCGACCCTGGTGGCTCGCCGTGCGAAAGCCGGCGAGTCGCTCGGGGTCGACCACGCCGCCGAGCTCCTGCTCCCGGTAGCCGGCCAGGGCGCGCATCAGGGCTGGCAGGTCCTGGGCGCGCTTGTGCCGGTCGAGCTCGGTGGCGCGCACGATCAACCGGGCCAGCACCGGGTGGAGGTCGGGGCGGAGCTGGAACAGGTTCTCGCGGCACTCCACGAACGCCTGGAGGTCGTCGCGACTGCCGAGGTCGAGGCCGCAGGCGAGCGAGGCCAGCAGCAGCCCGAGCGAGAGCACGTCGGTGAGCGCATCGTGGTGGCCGACGAGGTGCTCCCAGGTGACCCAGGCAGGCATGTAGGCCGGCTTTTCGGGGAGCTGGCCCGCCTCGCCGACCCGAAGGGAGGCGACTGAGAGCCCGGGGCCGTCGCTGTCGAGCCGCTTCTCGTCGACCACCTCGACGCCGCCGTCCGAGGGCTCGGCAGCCAAGCGCAGCCGCGCCGCATTGCGCCGTGGTTCCGCGGCCGCGGCCTGCTCGAAGTAGAGGTGCCCGTCCGCGAGCTGCACCGCGCCGAGGCCCTCGAGCGGCGCCACCTTGCCGCGGGAATGGGTGTCGTGGACCTGGCGCATCAGGGGCAGCAACGCCTGGACGACCTCCTCGGCCGGCAAGCCGCGCCGCTCGGCAGCGACGTCCAGGAGCTCCGCGAAGCCTGCCGGCGCCGTCACGAGCCCGCCTCGAGCTGGCGCGCCGCCGCCTCGAGCAGCTCCGCGCGCCGCGCCAGCACGTCGGTAACCGCCTTCTTGCGCAGCCCGAGCTCGACGACCGCGAGGGCCGCGAAGCGCTCGAGCACGCCGAGCCGCTCCGCCATCTCGCCGGCCCCGGCCAGGGCCACCTCCTCGAGGTCGGGGTCGGCGGCCACCACGTCGAGCAGCAGGTAGCAGACGTAGTCGCGCAAGCTCCCGTCACCGCGGTCCACCAGCGCAGCCAGGGCCGCCACGGCGCCCTCGGCCGGCGCTGCGAGTTCCTCGAAGGCGAAGAACATCCTGGCGTGCCCAAGAACCGCCTCCGTGCGCAGGAAGGCGGGCTCGAGCAGCGCCTTGAGCAGCTCCTCGGTGAGCGAGGTGAGCTCGACCTGGCCTTGCAGATCGATGTGGGCCAGCGAGGGGGGCCCGGCCAGCATCGCCGCGATCTCGCCCTCGGCACCACTCCCATCCGGCAGCGGCTCCTGCCACGGCCCCGAGCCGGCACCCTCTGGCCGCAGGGCGGCGAGCTCGGAGGCGTGAGCGCGCGCCCAGCGCGCCAGCGCCCTCGCGCGCAGGAACGTCTCCGGGTGGCTGTCCTCGGCCGACCCGGGCTCCCCTCCGCGCCGCAGCACCTCCTCGGCCTGGGCGAGGTAGCCGGCCGGGTCGACCACGGTCAGCCCGGTGGTGACTTTCAGCAGCGCGGCGATGGCCACGCCGGCATCGGCGCAGGCCACTACGGCCCCCCGATCGGCCAGCGCCTCGGTGGCCAGGCGGTACTGGCGGCAGCTCTCCAGGAGGCTCGGCTCGCACCGCTCGTCGGCGGCGCAGGCCTCCAGGATCCGGTCGGCCACCATGAACTGGCGGTCTTCCTGGCGCCATAGCAGCAAGTGGGTCAGCTCGTGACCGATCACCGCTGCCAGCTCGGCCTCGCTCAGCAGTCCCAGCAGACCGCCGATCAGCACGAGGTGCGCCTCGCCGGGCAGGTGGACGAGGGCCGCCGAGGGCTGGCCTCCGTTCTGCGCCTGGTAGAGCGCAAGGGGCTCGGTCACCCCGAGCCGGAACGCGACGCGATCCGCGGCAGCGTAGAGCTCGGGGTGGCTCTCGCGCGTCAGCCGGTAGGTCGAGCGGAGCAGCTCGAGCCTGAGCCGCTCGGCCCGCTCGCTCTCGGCCTCGTCAGAAGCGAACCAGCGCCACAGCGCCGGCTCCCGCTGCCGCAGCAGGTCGACCAGGCGCCGGTGGTACGGCAACGCGGCGAGCAGCTCCGTACCCGCGACCGGGCTTGCTGAGGTGTCCCCCACGGTGCCGGATTCTAGCAACCCTCGGTCCCGCCGGGCGGGCCGCGCAACCGCCGCCCGGACGAGCCGATCCCCGCCCCGCCGCGCCCGTTCCCCCCGCCGTTGCCGTTCTTTCTGCCGTTGCGGCCGAGGGGGAAGCCGAGGCGCTCGCGCTGGACCACGCACTCCTTGGCGCAGCGCACCGCCAGCTTGCGGACCCGGCCGATCTGGGCCACCCGCTCGGTGACGGCGACGGCGCCGCGGGCGTCGAGCAGGTTGAACAGGTGCGACATCTTCAGCGACGCCTCGAGGGCCGGGACGACCAGCGGCTCGGCGCACTCCAGGCAGCGGCCGGCTTCGCGCTCCCAGTCCTCGAAGTGGCGGCGCAGCATCTCCACATCGGCGACGTCGAAGGCGTAGCGCGACAGCTCGACCTCGTCCTGGCCGCCGACGGCGCCCTCGCCATGGACACCGGCCCGCTCGACCTCGACGAGCTGCTGCGCAAGACTCCGGTTCCGCTGGCACCGGAGACCGGCGCCGACGCCTGACCTGGTCCGTCCTGGAGGATGTGACCTCTCGACGGGCTCGCAGTCGCGGGGCCGCCACGATCCGCCGGTCGGCAGCGCCGGGGAGAACACCTCCGGCCCCGTCTCCGTTCTCCAGGACATGCTCGTCATCACCGCGCTCGCGAAGACCTACCCCGGCGGCGTCAAGGCGCTCGATGGCGTCTGCCTGACCGTCGGCCCCGGCCTGTTCGGTCTGCTGGGGCCGAACGGCGCCGGCAAGTCGACGCTGATGCGCACGATCGCCGCGCTGCAACGCCCGGACGCAGGAGCGATCACGCTCGACGGCCACGACATCGTCGCCGACCCGCAGGCGGTGCGCCGCGTCCTCGGCTACCTGCCGCAGGACTTCGGCGTCTACCCCGGGATCGGCGCCCGCGCCCTGCTCGACCACATCGCGGTGCTGAAGGGGATCGCCGGCCGGCGCGAGCGGCGCGAGCAGGTCGAGGCCGTGCTCGAGGTGACCAACCTCCGCGCGGTGGGCGACACCGCGGTCAGCACGTTCTCCGGCGGCATGCGGCAGCGCTTCGGGATCGCCCAGGCGCTGCTCGGCCGGCCGCGGCTGATCGTCGTCGACGAGCCCACGGCCGGGCTCGACCCCGAGGAGCGCAACCGCTTCCACAACCTGCTCTCGCAGATCGGCGAGGAGGCGATCGTGCTGCTGTCGACGCACATCGTCGAGGACGTCGCCGAGCTCTGCCCGCGGATGGCGGTGCTTTCGGGCGGTCGGGTGATCCTCGGAGGCGAGCCCGGGCGCCTGATCGAGACGCTCGCCGGGCGGCTCTGGCGCAAGACCGTGCCGCGGGCGCCGGTCGAGCGCCTCCGGTCCGCCTGGCCGGTGCTCTCGACGCACCTGTTCGCCGGCGAGACGCGCGTCCATGTCGTCGCCGACAACCGCCCGGAGCCGGGTTTCGAGGCGGTCGCGCCCGGCCTCGAGGACGTCTACTTCCAGGCGCTCGCGACCGCCGGCGCCGCCGCGGCAAGGAGCGCCGCGTGCTGAGCGCGCTCGTCGCCTTCGAGTGGCGCTACCAGACGAGGCGGCCCGCGTTCCTTGGCGCCGCCGCGCTCTTCCTCGCCTTCGGCTTCGCCATCGCGGCGACCGGGTTCGGGCCGCAGAACCTGCCGGTCAACTCCCCGTACCTGGTGACCGAGTCGCTCGCGTTCCTGTCGCTGCTCGCGGTGTTCGCCGCGTCGGCGCTCGGCGCCGGCGCGGTGCTGCGCGATGCCGACCACGGCATGACCGAGATCGTCCACGGCACCCCGGTCGGCGCCGCGCGCCTGCTGCTCGCCCGCTTCCTCGGCGCCTTCCACGCCGCGGCGGCCGCCTTCGCGCTCGCGCCGGCGGGAATGCTCGCCGGCACGCTGGCGCCGTGGCTCGACCGTGCCCGCGTCGCCCCGGTCGACCCGCTCGTCTATCTCTGGCCGCTGCTCGCGGTGGCGCTGCCGAGTGTCCTGCTCGCGGTGGCGGCGCTGCTCGCGATCGCGGCGGCGACCCGCAGCGCGCTCGCCACCCACGTCGGCGCGGTGCTCGTCTACGGGCTGTACTTCGTCTCGGCCGCGCTGACGAACTCGCCGCTGATGGCCGCCTCGAAGCCCGGCGCGGGCGGCGGCGGGCTCGCCGCCCCCCTGCTCGACCCGGTCGCGCTGGCGCC
>JACRGJ010000052.1 GCA_016212425.1 Micrococcales bacterium
CGGATCTCGCCGCCGACGCGAACGTCGCCCAGCTGTGGGAGTTCCCCCTGGACGGCGACGCGCGCCGCCTGCTCACCCGTGGACGCTCGGACCGTCGTCCGCGGTTCTCGCCCGACGGCCGCGTGCTCGCGTTCCTGCGCGCGGAGGGCGGCGCCCCTCAGCTCCACGTCGTCGACGCCCGCGGCGGCGAGCCGATCGCGCTGACCGACCGGACGCTCGGCGTGGCCGATTTCGCGTGGTCACCCGATTCGCGGGTCCTCGCGTTCACGGCTCGCGATCCGGAGAAGGGTCGCTACGGCACGGTGGAGGGGCTTGAGGCCCACGCCGAACCGCCCCGCCGCATCACGACGCGCACCTGGTCGAGCAACGGCCTGGGCTGGTCGACCGACCGCCGAACGCAGCTTTTCCTCGTGGCTGTCCCCGAGCTGGACGAGGAGCCGGCGTACCCGCCCGCGCCCACGGCGGACGGGCCCGCGGAGAAGACCGCGACTGTTCCGGAGGCGCGTCGGCTGACCTCCGTCGACGGCGACGTCGCCTCCCCGTTCTTCGCGCCGGGCGGGCGAGAGGTCTGGTTCGTCGCAGCTCTGCACGAGACGCGTGACCTCGACCTGCGCAGCGATCTGCACCGGGTCGCGCTGGACGGCGGGGAGCCGGAGCGGATGACGGCCTCGGGCCCGCCGCGCGATGTCGCGGCGGCGGCGTTCGGCCCCGACGGGGCGGTCTGGGTCATCGCGGCGGAGCTCGGACCCACCGGTCTGGACTTCGTCGGCACGAACTATGCCCTCTACCGCGGGGAGTCGCCCGACGCCCTGATCGCCCTGACCGACGCCGAGTCGTACAGCGTCGGCGCGGGGGAGGGACTGCTCGTCTTCGATGACGCCGGTCGGGCTCTCGTCGTGGCCGAGGAGCGCGGGCGCCAGCCGCTTCTCGCCGTCGACGCCGCGGGAGCCGCCGAGCGCCTCGCCGGCCCGGACGACGTGGTTCTCTCGGTCGCCGCAGCGGCAGGACGGATCATCGCGGCTATCGCCTCGCCCGCAAGCTCCGGCGAGGTCGTCCAGCTGGCACCCGAACCCCGTGCGCTCAGCTCCCTCGGCGCCGTCGTGGCCACGGCGGGGCTGGTCCGCCCGACGGAGGAGGAGCACCGCAGCGCCGACGGCCGTCCGGTGCACGGCTGGGTGGCGATCCCGCCGGGGCCGGGGCCGCATCCGGTGCTGCTCATGATCCACGGCGGCCCGTACACGCAGTACGGGGTGCAGCTGTTCGACGAGACGCAGGTGTACGCCGGTGCCGGATACGCGGTCGTCTACGGCAACCCCCGCGGCGCAGCCGGCTACGGGCAGGCGCACGGTCGCAGCATCCGGGAGCGGATGGGTACCGACGATCTGGAGGACGTGCTCGCGTTCCTCGACGGGGCAGTAGCCGCACATCCCGAACTCGACGGCGACCGGGTCGGGATCCTCGGCGGCTCGTACGGCGGCTACCTCACGGCGTGGACGATCGCCCACGACCAGCGCTTCCGCGCCGCCGTCGTGGAGCGCGGGTTCCTCGACCCGGAGGACTTCATCGGCACCTCCGACATCGGGGCGTTCTTCGCCGACCAGTACCTGGGCGCGGACGCCGCGACTCGCCGCACGCAGAGTCCGCAGGCGGTGGTCGACCGGGTCCGCACGCCGACGCTCGTGATGCACTCGGAACTGGACCTGCGATGCCCGCTGTCACAGGCCACCCGGTACTATCTCGCGCTGAAGCGGCACGGCGTCGACACGGAGCTGCTGGTGTTCCCCGGCGAGGACCACGAGCTCTCCCGCTCCGGCTCCCCGCGCCACCGAATGCAGCGCTTCCAGGCGATCCTGGACTGGTTCGGCCGATATCTGCCGGTGGCGGGATGATGCCGAATCCGCGGGTCACGCGACCGACCTCCCGGGTTCTGCTCTTCGACGAGCACGACCGCGTGCTGCTGTTCCACTCGGTCGCGCCGGACACCTCGCGGGTGGCCAGGTGGATCACCCCCGGCGGGGGAGTGGAGCCCGGCGAAACCCATCGCGCCGGCGCGCTTCGCGAGCTGTACGAGGAGACGGGGCTGGTCGCGCGCGAGATCGAGGGGCCTGTGCTCCGCCAGGACTTCGCGGTGGAGTGGGATGACGCCGACCACGATCGCGGGCACGCCGAGTTCTTCGTCGTGCGCACGGTGCGCTTCGAGCCGTCCGCCGAGAACTGGACCGCGGACGAGAGGGTCGACACGCTCGCGCACCGCTGGTGGAGCGTCGACGACCTCGAGCACACCGACGAGCGTCTCGAACCGGTCGATCTGCCCGCGATCGTCCGCGCACGACTGCGGAGAACGTCCGACGCGCCCGCACCCGAGGAAGAGGAGCCGTGATGGCCGAGGTCGACCACCGTCGCAAACTGAAGCGCCTGGAGGAGCAGGAGCGCAAGCTGGTCTTCGCCGACTTCTCGCACGCGGATGCTTGGCGATTGGGCACGATCCTCGTCGGCATCGCCGCCGAGCGCAGTCTGCCGGTCGCGATCCGCATCACGATCGGTGAGCAGGTCGCCTTCCACGTCGGGATGCCGGGATCCAGCGCCGACAACGACGGATGGCTGGTGCGGAAAGAGCGCACGGTGCGCCGCTTCGGCGTCTCGACCTTCCTGCTCAAGATCCGGGGCGAGATCGCCGGGCGCGACTACGCCGAGCTCGACCCCCGGGACTTCGTCGTCGCCGGGGGAGCGGTACCGATCCACACCGCCTCCGGCGCGCTGCTCGGCACGGTCGCCGTGTCCGGTCTCGCCCAGGCCGATGACCACGCCCTGGTGATCAGCGCGATGCAGCAGTTCCTCGCCCGGCCCGCCACCGACGCGGGCGGCGGCGCCGGCTAGCCGCGTGGAGTCGGCCCGCCTTCGCCGAGAGGCCGCGACACGCC